>JBAUGM010000878.1:0-2984 GCA_049679725.1 Tepidisphaeraceae bacterium | reverse complement strand
GTACAGGGAGAGGGTGAGAATGCTCATGCCGCGCTACGCGTTTGGGCGGCGCCCTTGGCCAGCGCCGCGGCCAATCCCATCAGGCTCGTGCTCATCTCGCACTTGGGCGCCCGCAGCACGACCGGCTCGCCGTAGTTGATCGCCGCGATCGCGTTCTTGAAGTCGTTGGGGATCGCCCAGCCGATCTGCAAGCCCAGCGCGCGCTCGACCTCTTCCGGCGCGATGTCCCACCCCTTCTTGACGAAGCGGTTGACGACGATCTGGATCTTGCTGGCCTCGATCCCCATCCGCCGCGCGGCGCCGACGAACCGCTCGGCGTTCTTGGCGCTGGGGACGTTGAGCTGCATGACGACCAGGTTGATCGTCGCCTCGTGCAGCACCGGCATGTACATCGGGGAGATGCTCATGATCGAGTCGAGCACCACGTAGTCGAACATCCGGTTCAGCACGCCGAGCAGCCGCTGAAGCCCGGCCTGGTTGACGCGCTGTGTGTCCTCGGGCAGCTCGGGCCGGGTGAGCACGGCGACTTTGCTCGCCTCGTGAACCGTCAGCGCGTTGTCGAGGAGCTGGCGGTCGACCTTCTCGGCAGAGTCCATCACGTCGGCGATCGTGTAGCGCGGGCGGAGGTCGAAGTACCCGCCCACCCCGCCGCGCATCAGGTCCAGGTCGACCAGCGCCGTCTTGCCGAGCTTGGCCAGCGCCGCGGCGACGTTGCAGGCGATCGTGGTCGACCCGCACCCGCCGATCGTCGGCACGACGTGAATCATCCGCGCCCGCTTGCCCATGCCGTGCTGGTTGGCGAGCCGCTCGATGGCGGCGCCGAACTTCTCCTCGGCGACGGGGAGCGGGATGAACTCCTTCACGCCCAGGTGCATCGCCTCCATGAGAAGGTTCGCGTCGAGCACCTGGCTCATGAGGAAGAAGCTGACGTGCGGGAACTGCCGCGGGAGGTGCCCGACGCGCTTGAGCATCTCGTGCGCGCCCGGGTCGAGGTTGATGATGACCAGTTGCGGCGCGTCCGCGCGCGACAGCATGTTCGGCAGCGCCTCGGCGGACGGGTACTGCGCGACGACGTGCACGCCGAACTGCGCCAGGAAACCCGCCATCTCCTGGCGGTTGGCGTTGTCGGCATCAACGATGATGCTGTTGAGCTGTGTGAACAAGTTCGCGTAACTCGCTCTTTCTCCGGCCACGTACGTCCGGATCGACGACTCAATCAGCGTCGGTCGCCGCGACCTTTGACTCCTGTGGCGGGGTGAAGCCGTAGCTCCCGCGGAACTTGGGGGGCGGGCCCGAAGCCTGCATATCCGACTTGCTCGCGCTGGGGCGATCGCCGCCGAGATCGCGGTTCCAGAACAGCTCCGCCTCCGTCGGGTGACGCCAGTTCTCGCCGGGCAGCGCGGGGATCTGATCGGGGTTCATCGCCGAGACGAGCTGCGGCGTGACGAGGACGACCAGCTCCGTCTCGCGCCGCTGGTAGCGCACCGAGCGAAACAGCGCGCCGACGATCGGAAGGTCGCCGAGCATCGGCGTCACGTCCTTGCTCGCCGCCACGTTGCTGTCGAGCAGCCCGGCGACGGCGAACGTCTGGCCCTCGTACAGCTCGATCGTCGTCGTCAGGTTGCGCTTGCGAAGCCCCGGCACCTGCGTGCCCGCGATGCGAACGGCGGCGGTGAAATCGAGGTCGCTCACCTCCGGGGAAACCTTCAAGCGGATCCGCCCGTCACCCAGCACGACCGGGAGGAACTTCAGCTTCACGCCGAACTCGCGGTATTCGATCGTGATCGCGACGCTCCCGCCCGCGCCCGACCCGGACTGCGGGACCGGCACGGGGAACTCGCCGCCGGCGACGAACTCCGCCTCCTGCCCGCTGATCGCGATCAGGTTCGGCTCGGCCAGCACGCGCAGCAGGTTGTTCTGGCGTAGCGCCGTGATGAAGTAGACCAGCGATGTGTCACCCATCGCCACCCGCCCGAACAGCGTCCCCGTCGCGCCGGGGGAAAGCGGCACGCCGAGGTCGGTCGATTCGTTCTGAAGTTCCACGATCCCCAGGGGCCCGCCCTGCCCGGTGTTGCTGCCCATGAAGCTTTGGCCGTCCGAGTAGCCCAGGTTGACGCCCAGCGCGTTCGTCGCGGTGCGCGACACCTCGGCGAACTTCACCTGGAGCATGACCTGCCGGCCGCCGGCCACTTCGAGGAAGTTCATGACGCGCGGCGCGTGCGGCGTCGCGACCTGGACGATCTGCTCCGCTTCCTCGAGGTTCGTCACCTTGCCGCGGAGCGAGATCGTGCCGCTGCCGCTCGCGGCCACCTCGACCTTCGAGTCCGGGAACATCGCGCGGATCTCGCCCTGGAGCGCGCTGATGTCGAGCGTGACGTTGACGTCGGCGATCTCCGATCGCTCGGCGTCGTCCCAGATGATGAGCTGCGTCGTGCCGGCGCGCTTGGCGGTCAGAAGGATCGAGCGGTCACCGATCGCGTTGACGTCGGCGACTTCGGGCTGGGCGATGTTGACGCGCTTGTAGGGGACGGCGGTCGTCAGGGCGACGCTCTTGCCGGCCTGGAGGTTGATCTTCCCGTTCTCGATGCCCTCGGTGATGATGCGTGTGGTCGGCTTCGTCGTCGCCTGCCCCGCTGCGGCGGGCGCGAAAGCAGTCGTCAGCATCAAGAGCGCCAGGACCACCGCCAGTGCGGGCATCCACCGCCCCCTGACTTTGTCGTTCGCTGCACGCATCGCGTCGCTCCCTGTGTCGCTTGTCGTCGACTCGGTCTCGCGGGTGTTTGCCCGTGTGGCGCGCTTCTCGAGCGCCGGTGCGCGGCTTATGGCTCGATCGCCGCGCCCGTGAACACATCCGTCGCCCTGTCGGCGACGGCGCTGGGCGTAACGGAAACCGTGGTCTCGACGGTGCCGCGGATCACGTGGACCGCGCGCTGCGGATTCCAGGCCTGCGTCGCGACCGGCGCGACGTCGGGCGTGTCGAACTC
>JBAUGM010000877.1:0-3403 GCA_049679725.1 Tepidisphaeraceae bacterium | reverse complement strand
GCACGCGAACGTCGTGAAGGGCTCGGCCCAGGATTACGTCACGTCTCTCACGCGCGGCGGCATGAGCGATCGCCCCACCGCGGTCATCACGTACACGCACCACGCCGCCATCTCGATGCTTCGGCTGTTGTGGGAAGCGGGGTTGAGCGTGCCGAAGGATCTGAGCGTCGCGACGTTCAGCAACAGCTATCCCGTCGCCGAGGTGATCCCGCCGCTGACGGTGATGGCGTTGCCTACCGAAGACATGGGTCGCACGGCGGCGGAGATGGTGCTGGAGCAGATCAAAACGTCCGGCGGCGCGACCGCGCGCCGGGCGGTGCTAACCGAGACGTTGATCGTGAGAAAATCGACCGCCCCGCCGGGGGCCTAGTCATCACCTGCACGGAGAGAGGACGCACATGAGAGGAACTGCGACTCTGCGTTGGAGAGGAACGGCGCTGGCGGCAGCGGTGGGCGTAGGGCTGCTACTGGGGGCACGATCAGGCCGCTGCGCCACACTGCTCTCCGACGGCTTCGGCGACGGCGATCGCGACAACGACGGCACGCCCGACGGCCCCGTCGAGAACGCCGCCGACGTCGGCGCGGCTTTCTTCACCGCCCGTTCAAACAGCAGCATTACCGTGGGTGTGGCGAGCGACGCGACCGTCGCCGGCGCGCCGATCGAGATTGGATCGGGCAACGCGCTCAACGCGGCGACGACCACGACCAGCAACCGACCGCTAGTCGCCAACTTTCCAGCCATCACCCTCGCCGCGGGTGACAAGCTGTCCCTCACCTTCGATGCGCGGATTGTCGAAAGTCCCATCGATGTCAACGACCGGAAGTTCCGTTTCGGGCTCTACAACGCCGGCGGGACGCTCGTCACCGACAACAACAGCGTCGCCGCCACGACCGACGACGATCTCGGGTATTTCGCCCAGGTCGACTCCGGTGCGGACGTAACCGGCGCCACGATCGACGTCCGCGGTGATAACAACCCGGGCGCGCCCAACAACTCGTTCCTCGGCGGCACGGGGACGAACAGCGTCAGCCTCGCCGCGACGAACGGTGCGTTCTCGCTCGATGACAACGACGCGCACGAGTTCGTGCTGACGCTCGAGCGGGTCGGCAGCGAGCTGAACATCTCGCTCAGTTTTGACGGCACGGTGGTCGACACCGGCTTCACCGGCGGCGCGAACCCGGCCGCGCTCACGTTCACTTACGACGAGGTAGCGCTCGGCACCAACGGCGTGTCCCTCGACTACCGCATCGACAACGTCATCGTCGAGTACACGCCCGTCCCCGAGCCCGTCGGCCTCGCGCTCGCCGGCCTGGCAGGCGCGACGCTGCTATCGCGGCGCGGACGGCGCATCCCCGGCATTCAAGGAACCTCTCTTTGAGGAGACCGCCATGAAACGCAAGCACGGCTTCACGCTCGTCGAGTTGCTCGTCGTCATCGGGATCATCGCGATCCTCATCGCCATCCTGCTGCCCGCCCTGCAAAAGGCGCGCAAGGCCGGGAATGCAGCCAAGTGCCTCAGCAATCTGCGACAGATCGGGTTGGCGAACCAGATGTATCTGAACGAGTACAAGGGCTTCATCGTTCAGCCTGTCCAGCACGACTTTTACTTCAACCCCACGACCGTCATGTGGTTCCAGCGGCTATCGGTTTACCTGAACCGCAAAGACACGAGGCAGGGTGCGTTGGACACGGCCGAGTTCTCCGCCGTGCTGCGTGGATGCCCGGAATGGCAGGGGATCGACAACGACAACAACGGCGTGATTGATCCGGACAAAATGGGCTACGGCATGTCGCGCCGGCTGCGCACGCCGCAATCACGCACGCGCTACCACTGGCCGGCCGACCCGACGCTCCCGCCGAACACGAGCGGGATGAACGGCCCGCTCGGAACGGATCAGTCCATGCCGCCAACGGGAACGGTCTACTTGCCTCCGTGGTGGAAGATCAACCAGATCGGGAAACCGGCGTCTCGCATCTTCGTCGGCGACAGCCGCAATCATCTCCTCGACCCACCCGCCGCTGGGTGGGAGTATCACCTGACCGCGGGACAAGCTCAGAGCGGCGACACGCGACGGCACGGCGGGGTCTACCTCTTCGATCTCAGCAACGTGAACGCCCGCCTCCGCGCCGAGTACAAGACGCACCGCGCCAACTACCTGTTCTTCGACGGTCATGCGGAAACGCTGGATCCCGAAGTGGCGTTGAAGGCGATCAACAGCCCGTCTTGAGCAAAAAGGTCCAACTCACAAGAGCCAAGAACCAAACAAGAGCCAACGGCCGAAAGCAGAAAGCTCCAAACGCGAATGAACCGTTTGGAGCTTCTCCGTTTGGTCTTTCGTTGAAGCTTGTTTGGCTATTGATTCTTGGTTCTTGGAGCTTCCCGCGCAGCGGGCTTCACGCCATCGTCGCCAGCATCTCCGGCGTCACCGCGTATTTCAGCGGTTCGCCGCGGACGAAGCGCTCGACCTCGTCCACCGTCAATTCGCCCTGGCGGAAGTGCGTGTTGGCCGTGTGGGACGCGACGTGCGGCGTGAGGATCACGTTGGTCAGACTGCGAAGCGGGCTGTCGACCGGCAGCGGCTCTTCGTCGAACACGTCCAGCGCCGCCGAGATCCGGCCCTTGCGCAGTTCGTCGAGCAGCGCGTGGCCGTCGATAAGCGACGAGCGGGCGGTGTTGATCAGGATCGCGCCGTCCTTCATCAGCGCCAGCTCGCGCTGGCCGATCATCTTGTACGTCTGCGGCGTCGACGGCGCGTGCAGCGCGATGACGCGGCAGCTGCTCAGCAGGTCGTCCAGCGACGTGACGCGCTCGACGTCCATCGCCGCGGCGCGCTCGGCGGTGAGGTACGGGTCGAACACCCACGTCTCCACGCCCAGCCCGCGCAGCAGCCGGATGAAGTGCCGGCCGGTGTGGCCGGCGCCGATCACGCCGACGCGCTGGGCGGCCAGTTCCTCGCCCGACCCGTGAGCTTTCAGCTCCTTCCAATCGCCCCGCGCCTTCAGGCCCGCGTCGAGTTGATGGATCGGACGCAGGAGCATGAGCGTCATCAGCAGCGACATCTCCGCCACCGGCGCCCCCATCGCCGCCGCCGCCGTGGTCACCTTCACGCGCGCGATCGCGTCATCGGGGAGCATAAACTTGATCGAACCCGCCGAGTGCGCGATGAGCTTGACGCGCGAGCCGGCGGCGAAGACTTCCTCGGTGAATCGCGGGCAGCGCCAGCCGGTGATGACCACCTCGGCGATGCCGATCCGCTCGGCCAGGTCGGCGCTGCTCAGGTCGCGCTCGTCCCCGTTGTAGGTGATCGTTCCCAGCTCGCGCAGGCGCGCATCGGTTTCGGAGGAGAAGAGCTTGCGATACAGGCTCGGGGGCGGCAGAACCAGGATGTGCGGGCGCGTGGC
>JBAUGM010000876.1:0-5856 GCA_049679725.1 Tepidisphaeraceae bacterium | reverse complement strand
CCCACGGCTGACGTCAAATCAGCGCACTCGAGAACACGCTCGTCCGCGGGCGGTTCAGCCAACTGAAGGTGGCGTCGCCGGTGCGTTCGTTGAGCGCGACGCTGATCGGGCCGGCGCCGGTGGCGCTGCGCTGCGTCGTCCATGCGTTGCTGCCGGTGCGTGTGGCGGTGTAGAGCGCTCGCTGGTCGCGGTTGGAGTAGACGACCAGCGGGCGGTTGTTCGCGTCGAAGTAGAGCTGCGCGTAGTCGCCGAGCTTTCCCGGGCCGGCGACGGTTTCGACGAACCAGTCGGTGTTGCGGTACGCGTAGCGAACGTCGGCGGTGTTCGTGTCCTGATATGCGATCTGAGCTTGCAGGCCGGTGACGGTCGTGCTCTCGTGGAGGTTCAGGTTCACGTGGGCGACGCCGTTGGTGTCGTCGACGACGGCGACGAACCACGTGGCCGCGTTGTCATCGAGGTCGAGCCGGGCGTACTTCAGGTTGCCGTTGGTCGAGTCGGCGTAGGCGATGGCGACGGTGGTGTCGTAAACGGTGAACCCGCCGCCACTGTTGAGGGGGGCTTCGCCGACGTCGAGGCTGAGTTCCGCGCCGACGTCCGCGCCGTCGAGGCCGTCGATGGTCTGCCGCGTCCACGCGCCCGCGTCGCGGTCGAGCACGGCCAGCCGCAGGTCGCCGCCGCTGCGGCGGTAGTAGGCGAGGTAGGCATTGCCGTCGATGTCGTACGCCAGCGAAGGCGAGAGCCCGACGTGCTTGGCCGACTCGATCGTCGCGCTCGACCAGCCGCTGGTCACGTCGAAGCTCGCGTACTTCACCGACGTGTTCGTGACGTCGAAGTAGCCGACGCCGACGTGACCCGAGGTATCCGCGGCGATGGAAAGCGCGGCGCCGACGTCGGCGCTCTGGTCGACCACGTACACGTTCGACCACAGCCCGCTCGCATCCCGCGCCGAGTAGAGCACGCGGCCCACAGCGTCGTCGTACCACGCGGCGTGCAGCACGCCCTGCGCGTCGAGCGCGGTGTCGAAGCGGCTGCCGAAGTTGAGCGATTCGTACTTGCCGATGCGCTGCTTCGCCAGCGCGAGGGCGGCGTCGATGTCGAGGCGGGAAAAGAGCAGGCCGGTGGTGTCGCCGATCTCGGCGTCGCCGTCGCGGTTGAGCGCGCCGCTGGCGGTCAGGATCGACCCGATGTCGCCCGCGAGCGCGGTCGGATCGAGCTGCTTGATCAGCGCCGCCGCGCCTGCAACCTGCGGCGCGGCGAAGCTCGTGCCGTCCTCGGCGAGGTACGTCCCGTCGAGTTGCGGCAGGACGATATCGACGCCCGCCGCCAGCAGGTCCAGCTCGTCGCCGCGCTGCGTCCAGGTGCTGATCACGTCGCTGGAGTCGACCGCGCCGACGGCGAAGACGTTCGGATCGGCCGCGGGCGAGGCGACGCCGTCGGAATCGATCGGCCCCGACTGCTGGTCGTTGCTGTTGCCGCTCGCGGCGACGACGAAGATCCCCAGATCACGCAGGGTTTGGAACTCGTCGCTCAGCGTGTCGGTCTCGCTGTCGGCGTAGTTCCCGGAGCCGAGCGAGAGGTTCACGACCGAGATGTTGTACGTCGCATGATTCGCGATGACCCACTGCAACGCCTTCTCGACGTTGGAGGTGAGGATGCTGTCGGCGGTGCCGACGCGCAGGGCGACGAGCTTCGCCTGCGGCGCGACGCCTTGATAGGTGACGCCGCCGCTCGTGTACGGATTGGCCGCGATGACGCTGGCGACGGCGGTGCCGTGGCCGTCGGTGTCCATGGGGTCGGCGTCGTCGTCGAGGAAGTCGTACCCGCCGATGACCTTCTTCGACGACCCCATCCCGCCGCCCAGCGGGGCGAGGTTGTAGTTGATGCCGGTGTCGATGACGGCGACGGTCGTGCCGGCGCCGGTGAGGGTGGGGTTGCTCGCGGCGGCGGCGTCCTGATCGACAAGCTGGGCGGCGGCGCTCCAGGCGAACAATCGGCGGGGCTCGAGCGGCTCGAGCGCGGGACGGGTCCAAAACGTCATGAATGCTTACTCCACGCGGTGCGGTCTTCCAGCCGTGTCCCATCGCACAAGACGCTGCCGAAGAGGGAACATTTCGCGCGGGCCATTGGGTTTCACAGATTATTTTGTGGCGCTTGTCCGTATTTGTCCGCGTTGCGTTCGGCGGGCCATCGGCCATACGCTAAATGAGAGTGCACGAGCTCGAACCCTGTCATGCTGAGGTACTCCGAAGCATCTGGCTTCACCGACGGATCGGCCAGATCCTTCGGAGTACCTCAGGATGACAACGTTCGAGAATCGCGCGCTCCCATTTAGATGCTTCGGGTACCTCAGCATGACATGAGCATGATCGATGTTTCAGAGTCGCGCCCACCTGGTGGACCATGGAAACCAAACCCAACTATCTCAACGGCCAATGGGTCGGCGGCGGGGAGACGATCGACGTCGTCAACCCGGCCAACGGCAACGTGTTTGCGAAGGTCTCGTCCGTCAACCGCGACCAGGTGCGGCAGGCGCTGGCGGACGCGCAGGCGGCATTCGTCGGCTGGCGCAAGCTGCCGGCGAAGGCGCGGGCGGACTATCTGCTGGCGGTCGCGATCGAACTGAACCGCCGGACGGACGATGTCGCCCGGCTGATGACGCTGGAGAACGGCAAGCCGCTGGCCCAGAGCAAGGGGGAGGTGGCGATGTCGGTCGACCACCTGCGCTGGTTCGCCGAGGAGTGCCGCCGCTCGTATGGGCGCGTGATCCCAAACCAGGTGGCGGGGAAGCGGAACCTGGTCATTCGCGTGCCGGTGGGCGTCGTCGGGGCGATCTCGCCGTGGAACTTTCCGCTCGTGCTCTCGGTACGAAAAGTAGCGCCGGCGATGGCCGCGGGGTGCGCCGTCGTGCTCAAGCCCGCCAGCCAGACACCTCTGTGCAACCTCGCCTTCGCGGAATGCTGTGACGCGGCGAAGCTGCCAAAGGGCGTGTGTCAGGTGATCAACGGGCCGGCGTCGATGATCGGTGAGGAGTTCCTGAACAACCCGATCTGCAAGAAGATCACCTTCACGGGTTCGACGGAGGTCGGGCAGAAGCTGATCGCCGGCGCCGCGCGGGACGTGAAGAAGCTCTCGCTGGAGTTGGGCGGGTGCGGGGCGGCGATCGTGTTCGACGACGCGGATCTGGACCGCGCCGTCGAGGGCGCGATGGCCGCGAAGTTCCGCAACACCGGCCAGTCGTGCATCGCGGCCAACCGCATTTACGTGCAGGCGGGGATCTACGACCGGTTCGTCAGCGCGTTCGTCGCGAAGGTGAAGGGTCTGCGCGTGGGTGACGGGCTCGAAGGGGAGCAGGACATCGGGCCGATGGTGAACGAGAAGGGTTTGCAGTCGGCGCTGGAGCAGATCGAGGACGCCAGGCGCCGCGGCGCGAAACTGCTCGCCGGGGGCCGGCGGATGGATCGGCCGGGCTTCTTCCTCGAGCCGACGGTCCTCGCCGACGTCCCCGACGACGCTGCCTGCATGATCGACGAAACCTTCGCCCCCGTCGCGCCGATCGCGCGCTTCAAAGACGAAGCCGAGGCGATCGCGAAGGCGAACAGCTCCCGCTACGGCCTGAGCGCGTACGCCTTCACGACGAACATCGACCGGTTCTTCCGCGTCGCCGAGCAGCTCGAGGCGGGCTCGATCGGGATCAACGACGGCGTCCCCACCACGAGCAACGCCCCCTTCGGTGGCTTCAAGCACAGCGGCTGGGGACGCGAGCTGGGCAGCGAGGGGCTCGATGCGTTCCTGGAGACCAAGCACGTGTCGATCGGGGTGGTCGAGTGATCGCGCTCTCCCGGTGCGCGGCAAGTTTTCGTTGAATGTCGCAAGCATCAGTCGCTTGGGCAGTTACGTCATCCTGAAGCGAGTTTTACGAGCCGAAGGATCTCGGGTCGAAAGGGGGTTTCAAACCCGAGATCCCTCCGGTCGCCTTGGCTCCCCTTGGGACCTCGGGATGACGTGCAACGACCTGCCACGTTCATCGAAAACGTTGCCGTACGGGGGCAAGAGCCGAGCGATTTCGCCCCCAAAGGAGGCGTTGTCTGGTCACATTCGGCGTGCAAACGCTTGCAAGCGTGGAAAATCGATAATTCGCTCGCGAACCCGGGAAAAAGCTGCTAACCTGTCACCCCGTCCGAGTTTGAAAGGAGAGTAAAGAGGTGATTCAGTTTCTCGTACACGAAGCGAAGGATACGGTCGGCGTCGCCGTCGTCGACGTCAAGGCGGGCCAATCCCTGGAAGGTCGCTCGCTCGACACCAACGCCAAGGTGAACGCCAAGGCCAATATGGATATCCCGCTGGGTCACAAGGTGGCCCTGCAGGACTTTAAGGTCGGCGACACCGTTATTAAGTACGGTTGCGACATCGGCAAGGTCGTCGCGCCGATCAAGGCCGGGGATCATGTGCACGTGCACAACGTGAAGACGAAGCGCTGGGCCTAGGAGATTGCCGATTTTCGATTTGCGATTTGCGATTGCGGAAGGGCAGTCGGTCGCCAGTCTGAAGTCGGTCGTCCTTTCAATCGCAAATCGCAAATCGCAAATCGGCAATTCCGAGAGGTAGTAAACGATGCAAGACCGAAAGATCCTGGCCTATCGCCGCGAGAACGGGAAGGTGGGCGTGCGCAACCACGTCATCATCCTCCCCGTCGACGATATCAGTAACGCCTGCGCCGAGGCAGTCGGCAACAACATCAAGGGGACCATGGCCCTGCCGCACGCTTACGGCCGGCTGCAGTTCGGCGAAGACCTGGACCTGTTCTTCCGCACGATGATCGGCACGGGGAGCAATCCCAACGTCGCCGCCGTGGTCGTGATCGGGATCGAGCCGGGTTGGACGAACAAGATCGTCGACGGCATCCGCAAGACGGGCAAGCCGTGCGCCGGCTTCTCCATCGAGGGCCAGGGCGACATCAAGACCATCGCGCAGGCATCCTACAAGGCGAAGGAATTCGTCCAGTGGGCATCGGAGATCCAGCGCAGCGAGTGCAAGCTCAGCGAGCTGTACATCTCCGTGAAGTGCGGCGAATCCGACACCACCACCGGCCTCTCGAGCTGCCCGACCGTCGGCAACGTGCTCGACAAGCACGTCTCGATCGGCGGCGTCTGCTCGTTCGGCGAGACATCGGAGCTCACCGGCGCCGAGCACATCGTCAAGGCCAAGGCCGCGAACAAAGAGGTCGAGACGAAGTTCACCGCCATGTTCGACGACTACCAGAAGCTCGTCTTCGAGCAGCGCAGCGGCAGCGACCTGTCGGAGAGCCAGCCGACCAAGGGCAACATCGCCGGCGGGCTCACGACGATCGAGGAGAAGGCGCTGGGCAACGTCGAGAAGCTCGGCAAGCGGACGAAGTTCATCGACGCGCTCAAGCCCGCCGAGGCACCGGCCAAGGGCCCGGGCATGTACTTCATGGACACCAGTTCCGCCGCTGCGGAGGCGGTGACGCTCTGGGCCGCGAGCGGGGCGGTGATCCACCTGTTCCCGACAGGCCAGGGCAACGTCATCGGCAACCCGATCGAGCCGGTCATCAAGCTGTCGGGCAACCCCAAGACCGTCGCGACGATGAGCGAGCACATCGACCTGGACGTCTCGGCGATCCTGCGCGGCGAGATGACGCTCGACCAGGCGGGCGACGCGCTGATCGACGTCGTCGTTCGCACCGCCAACGGCCGGCTCACCGCCGCCGAAGCGCTCGGTCACCGCGAGTTCGTCATGACGAAGCTCTACCGCAGCGCGTAGCAAGCTCTCTCCCGTAGGGGCGAACCTTGTGTTCGCCCTCTTCTCGCGCGACGAAGGGCGAACACAAGGTTCGCC
>JBAUGM010000875.1:0-2323 GCA_049679725.1 Tepidisphaeraceae bacterium | reverse complement strand
CTCTTGAGGCTGCGCCGCAACGCGACGCAGGCGTCGCCCCTACAAGGGGATTGCACCTCGGTCAGCAGAAGTCCGACGCCATCCACCGCGCCGTCCTCGCCGGGTTGCTCGGCAACATCGGGCTGCGCACCGAGCAGTTCGAATACGCCGGCGCCCACGGCACGAAGTTCAACCTCTTCCCCGGCTCAGGCGTCTTCAAGACCAAGCCGCCGTGGGTCATGGCCGTCGAGCTGGTGGAGACGACCAAGCTCTACGCCCGCACCGTCGCGCGCATTCAGCCGATGTGGATCGAGCGCGCCGCCGAGCACCTCGTGAAGCGCACGTACTCCGAGCCCCACTGGAATCGCCAGACCGCCCACGTCGTGGCGTACGAGAAGGTCACGCTCTACGGCCTCCCGATCGTGCCGAAGCGAACCGTCCACTACGGCCCGATCGACCCGAAGATGTCGCGCGAGATCTTCATCTCCTCCGCGCTGGTCGAGGGCGACTACGACTCCACCGCCCCCTACTTCCGCGAGAACGCGCGCCTCGTCGACGAGATCCAGACGCTCGAAGCCAAGCGCCGCCAGCGCGACGTGCTCGTCGACGTGAAGGTGCGCTACGACTTCTACGACGCCCGCATCCCCGCCGGCATCACGAACGGCCCGGCGTTCGAGAAGTGGCGGCGCGAGACGGAGCGGGCGAACCCCAAGCTCCTGCACATGACCCGCCGCGACCTCATGCAGCACGGCGCGGCCGACACCACCGCGGAGCTCTTCCCCGACGTGCTCACCGTCAACGGCCTGACGCTGCCGCTCGAGTATCACCTGGAACCGGGCCACGCCGCGGATGGCGTGACCGTCGTGATCCCGCTGGCGGCGCTGAACCAGGTGGTTGCCGAACGGTTCGAGTGGCTCGTGCCGGGACTGCTGAAGGAGAAGCTCACCGCGCTGATCAAATCGCTGCCGAAGCAACTGCGCGTGAACTTCGTCCCCGCCATCGACTTCGCTCAGCAGGCGTTCGACAAGCTCAGGCCCGAGGGATCGCTCTACGATGCGCTCGCGCTGTTTCTCAGCAAGGCCAGGGGCATCACGGTCCGACCGAGTGACTTCGATCCGCAGTCGCTCCTCGATCACTTGCACGTGAACTTCGCCGTCGTCGACGAATCGGGAAAGCGCCTCGCCAACGGACGCGACCTCGTCGCCCTGCGCAAGCAGTTCGGCGTTGCCGCGAAGGAGACGTTCGCGACACCCGTCGAGGAGTCGCCCTACCACCGCGACAACCTCGTGCACTGGGATTTCGGCGACCTGCCCGAATCGGTGGAGGTGAAGCGTCACGGCATGACGCTTCGCGGCTACCCCGCGCTGATCGACCATACGGGGGTCGTCGCCATGCGCCTGCTCGATTCTCCCGAGGCCGCGCACGCCGCCCATCGTCTCGGCGTCCGCCGGCTGTTCATGCTTCAGCTCGACAACGAGATGAAGCACCTCGCGCAGACGCTGCCCGAATTCGCGCGGATGGCGCTGTATTACAAGCCGATCGGCAGCAGCGATGAACTGCGCGCCGACCTCATCGCCGCCATCGCCGACCGCGCGTTCGGCGACGCGGGCGTTCTCCGCACGCAACGGGCGTTCACCGACCGCGCCGGCGTCGCGTGGAAGCAACTGGCCGTCGCGCGGAACGAGGTCACGCAGATCGCATCTGCCGCGTTGACCGAATACCACGCGCTCACGCTGAAGCTCTCCAGCCCCCTCCCGCCGCTGTGGGCGCAGGCGGCGAACGACGTGCGTCAGCAGCTCGCGCACCTGATGCCCAAGCGGTTCATCACGCTCACTCCGCCGCCCTGGCTGCCACACCTGCCGCGCTTCATCAAGGCGGCGCACGCGCGCCTGCAGAAGCTCGGCGACGCCGGCCACGTCCGCGACGCGCAGCGCGCGGCGGAGATCGCGCCGTGGTGGAAGCAGTACGTCGATCGGTTGGCAAAGCATCGCAAGGAAGCGGTCATCGACCCCGCGCTGGAGCAGTTCCGCTGGATGCTCGAGGAACTCCGCGTCTCGCTGTTCGCGCAGGAGCTGAAAACGTCGATCCCCATCTCCGCCAAGCGCCTTGAAGCGCAGTGGCAGTTGGTGAAGCCGTAGTCCAACGACTCGTCATCCTGAGGTACTCCGAAGGATCTGAATGAGCGGCCATGATTCTCGAACGTCTGGATCCGCAAGATGTCATCCTGAGGTACTCCGAAGGATCTAGCTTCGAACGGAAGGGCCTCGCCGATTGTGGCTAGATCCTTCGGAGTACCTCAGGATGACCATTGCGACGGACGTTCGAGAATCGTGCGCTCCTATTT
>JBAUGM010000874.1:0-1543 GCA_049679725.1 Tepidisphaeraceae bacterium | reverse complement strand
CGGCAGCGGCCAACTGGGCAGCTGCGACTTCAGCGCCGCCGTCTCCTCGTACATCCGGATCATCTCGGGGATGACGGCCTCGAGACTGTAGCGCTCGACGATCATCTTCTCCGCGGCGCGACCCATCGGTCGCGCGCCGTCCGGGTCGCGCAGCACGCCCAGCGCCTTCTCCGCAATCGCCTCGGGGCTGAAGAAGTCGGCCAGCAGCCCGTTCTCGCCGTCCTTGATCATCTCGCGCACCGGCGCGGTGTCGGAGCCGAGCACGACGGCCCCGCAGCTCATCGCGTCCATCATGCTCCAGCTCAGCACGAAGGGCACCGTCAAATAAATGTGCAGGTCGCTCGATGCCAGCAGTTTGCCAAGCTCATCGGGCGCGAGGCGGCCGACGAACGCGAACTTCGACAGGTCGAACTGGTTTCGCGCGAACACCCACTCCTTGAACGTCTTGTGCGGCGCGATGTAGTTCTCGTCGCCGCCGTACGCGACGCGGTCGGTGCCGACGACGATGAAGATCACGTCCGGGTACTGCTTGGCGATCAGGTCGGCCGACTTCATGAACATGTCGAAGCCGCGCATCGATTCGAACCCGCGCGAGACGTACGTGACCACGCGCGTGTTCGGCCCAACCGTCACGCCCGCGAGCGTGCGCTGGGCGCGCAACGCCACCGGCGGGCGGAGCAGCTCGTCGTAGCCGTGGTAGATCGCGCGATCGACGCCGTCGAAGCACGTGCGGATCTTCCCGCGCAGCTCCTCCGGAAAACGCGAGCGCTGAAACTCCGTCGGCGTGTAGGCCGCCTGGCAGTTCTGCAGGTCCAGCAAAATCATCGCGTTGCGGCAGCGGCTGCGCAGGTAGGTCAGGTCGTGCGTCGGCCAGGCGAGGTCCTTGCGGAAATCCATGTCGCTGTCGGGATCGTGCGGCAGATAGTAGTACTCGAAGAAGTTGATGACGGGGACGTCCGGGTAGAGCTCGCGGAGGAACAGCGTGCTGCCGAAGCCGCTGTGGCCGACGATGAGGTCGGGGCGGATGTCGGCGCGGTTGCGCAGCGCGCGGTAGACGCCGTCGCAGTGCCAGACGGTGTTCTCGAAGGTGCGCGTGCAGAAGTGATTGTGCTTGGTGGCCCCGCCGATGAGCTTGTACTCGATCTTCTCGATCCCGCCGACTTTCCCGCCGGGGGTTTGGCTGACGAAGGTGCATTGCCAGTTCAGCCGATCGACCAGGTGCTGGGCGATGTGGCCGAACTGCGCAGGGAAATTCTGGTGTACGTAGAGGACGTGCATGACGGCGGATGTTGTCGAGGGTCGCGGAACGGTTGTCAATCGGTCCCTTCGCCCGCCTCGTCGCGCGCGGGGATGAAAATGGAGCGCGGGCGGATGACCAGCGAGGTCATCCGGCGCGCATGGCCGTTGAGGGGGCGATCGCAACCCTCGGCGGCGTCGAGTGCTGCGGACGTTGCAACGGAAATGGGTTCGTTTTGCACGATCGGCGCGGATGGCACATTCCGGCACATTTCGGCGCGCGCCCAAGCGTTGTCGTCCGAGCCTT
>JBAUGM010000873.1:0-35244 GCA_049679725.1 Tepidisphaeraceae bacterium | reverse complement strand
GAGGACAATGCCAGCCGGCGCGGGCGGCGGGGCGCGTTCGGGCGGCGGGCGCGGCGCTGGCCAGGTCGTGCGACCGGGAGAAACGTCACAAGTTCCGCACGTTCCCGGGCGAGAAAGGGGGGTGGAGCGAAATCGAGCTTGCCTCGCCGGGCCGATTTCGGGCGCGGTGTATAGTCGCAGGGTCATCGCCTTCGCCGGGGCTGGGATCGGGCGATGTCGCGGATCAGAATCGGTCAGCGCTGTTCACTCACGGCCGGGTTCACCCGGCCAGGGCTCCAACTATGAACGTGTCCGAAGGGTCCGAAGAACCCCTCCTGCCCATGATCTGGCGGCAGCGGTGGGTCGTGGTCATCACGACGGCCGCCTGCCTGCTCCTGTGCGGCTTCTACTTGTTGGTCGCGACGCCCGTCTACGGCATCGCCGCGCGCCTGGACGTCCACAAATCGGCGCCGGCCATCATGTCGGACCGGCAGGAGACGGAAAGCAGCGACAACTATCTCTACACGCAGTGCGAGATGCTCCGCAGCACGCCGATCCTCGCGCTCGCCCTGGGCGCGCCGGGGATGGAGCAGTTGAAGACGTTCGACGGCGTGAAGAACCGCATCACGCACCTGAAGAAGCAGCTCGGCGCGGAAGTCGGTAAGAAGGACGACCTGATCAGCCTGAGCATGGAATCGCCGTACCCGGATGAAGCGGTGAAGATCGTGAACGGCGTGGTGCAGGCGTACGTCGCGTACCAGTCCAGCGAGAAGAGCGATACGGCCGGCGAGGTGCTCTCGATCCTGAAGGCACAGAAGGCGAAGCGCGACGGCGAGCTGACGGTGCTCGATGCGCGCTTGCGCAAGTTCGAGCAGGAGAACAACGCCGTTCCGCTCGACGGGGAGAAGGGCAACGTCGTCATGCAACGGCTCACGAGCCTGTCGGACGCGCTGACCCAGGCCAACCTGCAAACGTTGGCGGCGAAGTCGGCGTTCGAGGAGGCGCAAAAGGCGTCAGGCCTGACGGAGACGGAGGTCGCGAGCGGGGCGATGATCTCACTGTCGAACCAGAGCGAAGAGCAACTTCGCGCCGAGCTGTTCGTGACGGGCCAGCGGCTGGAGGAGATCCGCGCGAAGTACCTGCCCAGCCACCCCGTCCGCCAGGCGTCAGAAGCCCGCGTGAAGCAGCTCAGCGCCGCGGCAGTAGCGGTGGTTCGGCAGCGGTGGGTGACGGCGCAGGCACAGGAAATCGGCCTGAAGCAGGCGTTCGACGATCAGCAGGCCGTCGCGCTGGAACTGAAGGCGCGGGCGGCGGAGTACGCGCGGCTGCACGAGGAGCAGACGCGGCTGCGGACGCAATCGGACAACCTCGACACCCGCATCAAGGAAGTCTCGGTGGCGCAGAGCGCCGGCGCGCTGAACATCAACGTGTTCGAGCCCGCGCTGGCGAGCGACGACCCGACGAAGCCCGCGAAGGGAAAGATGATGGCCGTCGCGCTGCTGGCGGGGCTGGTGCTGGGCGCCGGGCTCGGCGTGGCGCGGGAATGGCTTGACCCGCGCGTGCGGTCGGCGGACGAGGTTAAGGCGGCGCTGGGGTTGTCCGTCGTCGGCGCGATCCCGCACATGGCATCGGGGCGCACGAGCGAGGCGCGCGGCTGGGTCGTGCACCTGGAGTCGGCGTCACCCGTGGCCGAGGCGTACCGCTCGGTCCGCACGGCCGTCACGTTCGGCGCACGCGAGGGGAAGGCCGGGACGATCCTGATCACTTCCGCCGGGCGCGGCGAGGGCAAGAGCACGCTCGCCAGCAACCTCGCGATCGCCCTGGCCAAGGCGGGCAAGCGGGTGCTGCTTGCCGACTTCGATTTCCGCTCGCCGGTTCAGCACCGCATGTTCGGCGTGAGCGATGACACGGGCGTGGCATCCGTCCTGGCGTCGGGAGAGCCGATCGAGTCCGCCATCCGGCGCACCGCCATCGAGCGGCTCGATGTGCTCCCCTGCGGGCCGGTCCCGAAAGACCCGTCCGAGATCCTCAACAGCGAGGGATTCGTCAGCCTGCTGGAAGGGCTCGCGATGGTCTACGATCACGTGCTCATCGATTCGCCGCCGACGTCCATGTTCAACGATGCGCGGATCGTCGGCGCGAGCTGCGACGCGACGCTGCTGGTCGTGCGCGCGGACAAGAGCAACCGGCGACTGGCGGAGTCAGCGCGGGACGGGCTGGTCAGCGTCGGCGCGCAGATCCTCGGCGTCGTGTTGAACGACGTTCGCGGGCGAGGCGATTCGATTGAGCCGCACTACAACGTTGGGGCGGACCACCATGAAGAGGAGGGCATCCGCGAGCAGGTGGAACCGATGCGACCGCACCGAGTGGCCCAGCGCCGCGAGCCGGCCGCGTGGGGCGCCGACGAACTCGACGATGTGCAGCCGCAGTTGCCGTGAGCGGGGCGCGCGGCATCGCAGGCTGGGGTTATCATTACATCTCGGAGAACCTTCGCAGGCAGGACCGCTCGAAGGCGAACCCCGCCCGCTCGACGATGCGGCGGGCCTGTTCACTGCCGCAGGGCACGGCGATGAACGTCCTGGCAAGGTCCTTGACCTCGGACGCATCGCGGAGCATCGCCGCCAGCGACGCCGACCCCAGCCCGCGACCGCGGGCGGACGGGAACGTGTAGCAATCCACCACCAGCCCGCTGTTCGCCGGGAGATCGAACCCCGGCAGCGCTTTGCCGATGAGTTCCTTCGGCGGCTCCGGCGCAAACCAGGCGCAGTGCAGCAACCGGCCATCCTCCGCGTATGTGTAAACGCGCTGGCCGTCTTCGATTCGGCGCAAGGCGTCGGAGAGAAACTCGTGTCGCGTCGGCCCGCCATTGATGGGCTGGTACACCATGAGGTCTTCAATCGCGTCGCGACGGATGACCTGCGGCGCCTCGCCGTTGCCCGCTTTCGCGACATCGCGCGAATAGATGGACGCTTCCTGCGGCCGCCCGAATCGTCCCAGTGCGTGCTTGACGAGCGCAACCGGCAACCCGATCGGCCCGAGACGCGCGTACTTGATGACCTTCTCCTTGGCTTGCGCCGGCCGGATGTTCCAGCGCGTCAGCGCTCGCTTCGTCCGATCCTGCAGCGACTCGATGAGCGCGGCCTTTCGCTTCTCCGACGATGAGCGAAAGACGGTCAACGTGTAGACGTGGTCCCACGCGTTGGCGAAACGCTCCTTGTACGGGTCGCCGCCGGGCGTGAGGTCGATCCACTCGCAGCCGCCTTCCTCCATGAGCATCTTTGCAAGCATGAGCACGTGGAACTTGCCCGGGGAGAACTCGGCCAGCAGCGGGTTGTGGGTGATGAGGCTGAGCTGCACGTGCCGGCGATAGCGCGTGTTCAGGTGGAACGACGCGATGCGCCCGCCGCACGTGAGCGCGGTGACGTGCAGGAGGCCCGGCACTTTCATCATCTCGAGATGGAAGGGGCGCTTGAGCGGGTCGTTTGCGAACGGCGCCATGCCGTTCACGGCCAACCTGCGCGAATCGTAGAACAGCACGACGTCGTCCAACATCGCCTCAAACGTTGCGGGGTCGTCGATCCGAAGAAACTCGGCCTTCCCGAGACGCTCCATCCGGCGGAAGCGGCTCTTGTTGCCGCGCTTGCCGAGCGATTCCTTCACGTCCGACCCGTCACCGAACACCATCAGTGGCCGCGGGTGCTGCCGCAGCAGGCACGTGCGCTGCGCTGCGGGATCGTGCAGCCACTCGATGGGTGCATCCTTCGGCAGGTAACGGAAGCTGAGGTTCGCCTTGGGGACTTCTCGGCGAAGCGTCTTGACGGCTTGCCAGATGAAACGATTGCCGTGTTCCGGCAGCGCGATCCACGTCTGATACTCCGCCTGATGGGCGCCGACGTGCACGAGGCGATCCGCGCGCGGTGAAACCGCAAGCGGCAGCAACCCCTGAAGCGTTCCATCCGCGCTGCGCGAGAGCACGAGGAGCGGAGCGAACTGGTTCCGATAAACCTTGTACCAGCAACGGGCGAAACCGGGCTCCTGGAACGGTGTGCCCCACGGGCACGCCGCCGCGAGCGCCGCCCATTCGATGCAGAACCCCTCGTCCGCGAGCAACGAATCGGCGGCGGAGCTCCGTACAACCTCGATTTTCAACGAACTGGAATTCATGGCGACAACGACGCGCGGACACCCTTCCCCATCGGTGATCGGCACAAATCGGCCGCTACTGTGCCACTACTGGGCGACTTGGCCGCGGCCAAAGCGGAGGTAGCAATCGCGGAACAGGCCGTAGACGAGCACGTCGGAGCGGAAGGTCTGGCACTGCGTGCGCATCGGGACGTCGCCGTCGGGGCAGAATCGCCCGAGGCGGAGGAGGTCGGAGTCGGGGCGCAGGACGTTCTTTGCGGGGCGGACGGTCACGCCGACCTTCAGCCCGACGTCACGCGCGATCGCGACAACCGCGTCGTCGTGCCCTCCGTTCGGATAGGCGACGGCGATTGGCGTCGTGCCGGTCATGTCGCGGAGCGCGCGCTGTGCCTCCTCGAGCTGCGCCCGCGCCTCGGCGGCCGAGTAGTTTGTCAGAATGGCGTGGTTGGCGGTGTGGTTTCCGATATGGACGCGCGGGTGATGCGCGAAGTCCCGCAACTCGGCGGGCGTGAAGGGACGGTCGATATCGGTGCGCGGGGTCAGCGCATCGGCGCCAAACCGCTCGAGCAGCGTTGCCTCGATGTCCTCGGTTCGCATCCCCTTGTGCGCGAGCGCTTCGTGGTACACGTCGTCGGGCGTGGCGCCCTGCGCGATGCGCTCGCGGTAGAGCACGTCCCACCAGTAGCTCTTGTTCTGGCGCACGTGGTTCGTCGAGATGAAGAAGGTCGCGGGGACGCCGTACTGCTCGAGGATCGGCAGGGCGAGCGTGTTGTTGAAGTAGCCGTCGTCGAACGTGATCATCGCGTACCGCCCATCACGCGGGAGGCCCGCGAGCAGATCGGCAGGCGTGATGAAGCTGTAGCCGTGGCCGACGTAGTATTCGACGAACTGCCGGAACTGCGCGATCGTCGTGCGCTGCAGCGGATCGAGCAGGTTGCGGGCGATCTCGCGCTCGTCGCGGAAGAGGGAATGGAACAGGAACGACATGACCGCGCCGCGCTCGCGGAACATCGCGAGATACGCGCGCGCGACGGTCGCATCCGCCCGGCGAACGAGGTGTTGGATCCGGCCGATCACGTCAGTTCACCCGCTAGTTCCACCGTGTCGTCGTCGAGTGGTCCGCCCGTTCGCTCCGCGATGGCCGGTTCGGGCGGGAGCGCATCGCGGTAGACGCCGAGGGTCTTCTCGACCATCCCGTCAATCGTGAAGTTCGCGACGAGCCGGCGAGATGAGGCACCCTGCGCCGCCCGCAGGGCGAGATCGGCGCCCAGCCGCGCCAGCGCGGCGCCGAATCCGACAACGTCATCAAGCGGAACGACCGTGCCGTTCACGCCCGGCTCCACGAGCAGCTCGACGCCGGCCGACGACGTGGCGACGATCGGTAGCCCGGCGGCCATCGCTTCGAGCACGACGTAGGGCAACCCTTCCTTGCGGCTGGAGATCGCGAAGACGTCGAACGCGGCGATGACCTGCCGGGCATCACGCTCGCCGAGCCAGAGCACGCGATGGGCGATGTCCAGCTCGGCCGCGAGCTCGCCCATCCGCTGCATGAGCGGCCCGTCACCGACGACGGCGAGCCGCAGGTTTGTGTCAGCGCTAGAGGCGCGAGCGAAAGCGCGCAGGAGCACGTCCGGCGCTTTCTGATCCACGAGTCGACCGATGAATCCGACGACGACGTCGCGTTCGCGCAGCCGCAGATCCTCGCGCGCCTGCGCGCGAGGCGCGACGGCGCCCTCTTCGTCGACACCGTTCGGCACGACTACCACGCGCGATCGGCCCAGACGCACGCGCAGCGCCGCGCGACCCTCCTCGGGCGACACCGCGATAATGCGCGACGTGCGCAGGCTGAGCGCGAGCTCGATGCCGAGATAGAGCGCTCGCTTCCACGCGGCCAGGCCGGGGTCCATCATGATCAGCCCGTGCAGCGTGTAGAACGCGGACGCGCCGGTGCCCAGCGCCGCCATCCGGGCGATCGCGCCGGCCTTGGAGCTGTGGCCGTGAACCACGTCAAACGGGCCATGGGATCGGAGGTACCGTCGAACGGCGCGGACGACGAAGAAGTCGCTCGGGTGGATGTTCGTCCGCATCGCCAGCGGGACCCGTCGCACGCGCGGCATGGCGTTGAGCCGGGCCTGGAAGATGCGATCGAGTCGGCCGGTCGAGTAGACGAGGTGAACCTCGTGCCCGCGATCGATCATGCCCTGGGCGAGGTCGAGGACGTGACGCCCGGTCCCACCCGCGGCGGACTCGACGACCATCAGCACGCGCAATCGCCGGGCGATGGAGCTACGGACCGACCGCTCCCGCATCGTCGGCGTGGTCGGCAGCGCAACGGCAGCAGCAGCGGACCGACCACCCATGTCTGGAAAGTCACGAAGCATGTGTGCCCCTCGCATCGCTCTGGCCGTGTGACACCCAATAGCTGGCGAACGTATTGAAGCATCGCGACTTCAAGCGGTCGGTGCACCGAAGCCAGCCCGACGCCTCAAGCACGTTCTCGTGGAACGGATTCACGTACATGATCCGGATCGGCCGAGGCCGCAGCAGGACGCTCGCGTGGATACGCGCGATCGTCGCCTCCATCGTGCGCGGTCCGAAGGGGTGAAACATGAAGAAGGCGGTGCCGTCGGCGTAGTCCGCCAGCGCCGCGTCGGCCGTTAGAACCTCAACCGGCGTCCGCAGGCCGCGGACGGTCGATACGTTGGCTCGCGCGCGATCGGCCAACTCGCCGCACAGTTCGATGCCGACGCACCGCCGGAAGCGTCGCCGGGCGAGCAGGCAGAGCACGCGTCCCATGCCGCAGCCGATCTCGTACACCACGTCGTCTTCGCGCGGCGCGAGGCGACTGAGCGTGCGAAGCAGGAATGGGTAGTCGAGCGGCTCGTACGGGATGCTGTCGTCGTGCGCCGCTGAGCCGCGAGCGGGCGCCGAAGCCAGCGGCGTCGTATCGATTCGAAGGTATCGCTCGATCGCCGTGTTGATCAGGCGACGCGCCGCGGCTTTCGAACGGCGCGCGATTCCGCCGCGGCGGGCCGAGGGAATTGCGAGGGGAGAAGAGGATGGGATCACGGTCACATCGGACATACTTCACTCAGGTCATGGCAGCCGTTTGGGTTGCACGTTGCGCCACGACGGGGCGTCGCGCGTCGGCATCGCCCGGCTCCGCCGTCACTTCGTCGTACACCGCTTCGTAGCGCCGGGTGACGGCGGTGAGGTCGAACAGCTCGACGATCCTGCGCCGCGCCGCCAGGCCGAGGCTGAGCCGCGCTTCGGCGCCCAGCGTCAGCAGGTCCTCCCACCCGCGCGCCAATGCGCCCGGATCGCTCGGCGGCACGATGCGGCCGGTGTCGCCGACGATGTGCGCGGAATCGCCCGCGTCCGTTGCCACGCACGGCACGCCGCACGACATGGCCTCGCCAAGCACGAGGGGGAACGCTTCGCTGACGGAAGACGATGTCGCCAGGTCCAGCGACGCGTGGATCCGCGGCATGTCGCGGCGGGGGCCGATCAAATGGCAGCGGCTCGATAGGCCAAGCGCTGCGATCTCCGACGCAAGCGCCTGGTTCTCGCGGTCAACGTTGGCGCCGCAGAGCAGGAAGTGCACATCGGGACGGCTCGTCGCCAGACGGGCCGCCGCGCGGAGGAAGGTCGAATGATCCTTGCACGGATCGTACCGGGCGGCCAGACCGATCAGGGGCGTGCCCGGCCGCAGGCCGATCTCGCGGCGGACGTCGCTGCGCGCTTCTGGATCAGGTCGAAGCAACGCCGTGTCGAACCCGTTTGGAATGACGGTCAGCTTGTCGGCGGCAAATCCGCGCTGCGCGTACATCGAGGCGGCGTGCTGCGAGCAACAGATAATTCGGTTCGGCAACCGCCTAGACACAACTCCACAGGCCGACACGGTCGCGAGCGTCGATCGCTTGGCGATGCCGGGAACATGGTTCGAGTGGTGAATGCCCCAGAGGACGCGAGCGCTGGTCGCGAGTCGTGCCGCCAGTCCGCCGATCAGGTTGGAATGGTCCATCCACGTCTGCACGACCGCTGGCTGAACGCGGTGCAGGTGGCGAGCGAGGCGGATGAAGTGGTACGGGTTCGGCGCGCTGGGCCGCATGCCGATGACGGTCAACGGAATGCCCGCCTCGAGGATCGGCCCCGCGACGGTCAGGTCGTCGATGAGCGACACGACCGATGGCTCGAAGCGGCGCAGGTCGGTGCGCAGCAGCACGTTGCACAGCATCGCCTCGGCGCCGCCATACTCGAAGCTGTTGATGACGTGGACGACGCGGCGCCTGCTCATGGCCGCCTCGCCCCGTCGCGTTGCGCCCCGTCGCGTTGCGCACGCCGATCGCCGGCGGTGCGCGCGCACCGTCTTCCCATTCCCCGAAGGAACGCGCTCACTTGTGGTCTCCTTAGTCCCGATCCCGCTGGCGATTGCTTGCGGGGACTTCGATGCTCGATTGCCCGTAGACTCGAAGTGTGGAGCCCCAATCCTACCCCGCGCTGCGAACGATGCCGGGTGAATGCTTCGATACGAGACAATTCAGACCGTCGCGCGCGCCAAAGGCGGAGGGTTAGTCCGTCTGTGCGTTCCGCAGCGTTTGGGAAGTCGCTCGCGAGGCCTCGCCGGGGACATATCGAGCATCGCCACCGCAAGTCGCGCGGGTGTGACGTAAGCTAGGCGCGACGCGAATGGGTATGACACGCCGATCATTTCTGAAGCAAACAGCGGCGGCAGCGGGGCTGCTGATCGTCGCGCCATCGTGCGAGGCGCGCGGCGCGGCTTCCCAGGGCGTGCTGGTCAACCACGTCGGCTTCACGGCCGGCGGCGCGAAATGGTGCCTGCTCGCCGGAACGGCGGAGCGGTCATTCGACGTGATCGAACTGACGTCGCGTCGCGTCGTCCACCGAGGTCGGCTGGAGTTCCGCAAAGGAGATCACGGGGACTATCTCGTCGGCGACTTCAGCGCCCTGCGCGAGCCGGGCAAGTATGAGGTTCGCGCTGGTGAGGCGCGGTCCGGCGGGTTCCTGATCGCGGGCGACGTCTACCTTCCCGTCCTGCGCGACTCGATCGCCTACTTCGCCGTGCAGCGCTGCGGCGACAGCAAGAGCGGCTATCACGCGCCCTGCCACCTTGACGACGGCCGGCGCAAGGACAACGGCAAGCACCAGGACGTCGTCGGCGGCTGGCACGATGCGTGTGACGTACGTCGATGGGTCGATGCGACGCTGTACGGCATGACGGGCCTGTCGCGCGTGCTCGACGTGCTCGGCCCGACGCGCGTTAACGCGCGGCGCATCGTCGACGAGATGCGGTGGGGCAATCAGTACTTCCTCAAGATGCAGGATCCCGCTGGCTTGGTCATGCGTCACTGCGGCGCGGACGAAGGAAACCACTTCACGGACAACGTTATCGGCACCGCGGACGATCGCCCGATCGATACCGAGCCGGGCGAGCTGACGGCTCAGTTCAACTTCATCGCGGTGCAGGCGTCAGTCGCGCGGCAGGTACGCGAGATCGATCCGGCATACGCGAAAACATGCGAAAACGCGGCCCATTCCGCGATGTCATGGTGCCTGTCGAAGCGGCCGCGGAAGGCGAGTTCGCTGGCGGCGGCGGTCATCGCGTGCGTCCAGCTTCACCGGGCCGGGAGCGGTGACGAGCGACCGCGCGACCTGGGGAGACGCTACATGGCCCAGTTGCTCGCCCTGCAGGTGCGTCCTGTCGGCGATGGCCATCCCGGCGAGCGGGGATTCTTCCGTGCCGATGCCACCGGGCCGGATCCGTCGCGCGAGATCATGGACGGCAACCTGCCGCTGATCGCGCTGTGCGATGCCATCGACGCGCTCGGTGACCATCCCAACGCCGACGCGTGGCGAGCCGCGCTGCGCCTTCACGTGGACCACCTGCTGGCGCTGGAAAACCTGTCCGCGTTCGGCACGATCCCGTTCGGCCTCTATCTCGGCAACGACCCCGGCGGCGGGCGCCAACTTGGGAAGCATTGGTACCGCTGGTTCATGAAGCGGAACAATGAGTACCGCCCGGGCGACTGGTGGGTTGGCATCAACGCGCACCTCGCATCCCACGGCGTCGGCCTGGCCAAAGCGTCGCGAACTCTACAACGACCCGACCTCCTCCGCTCGGCGCAGCGCCAGTTGGATTGGATCCTCGGCGTGAACCCGTTTGACGCCAGCACCGTCACCGGCGCCGGTCGGAATCACCCGCGCCTGTTCGTCACCGGCCAATTCAAACCACCCACCCCCCCGATTCCAGGCGGCGTGATGAACGGGATCGGCGGCACCGACGCCGACCAGCCTTGCCTCGATTCCGGCAGCTACAACACGAGCGAGTACTGGACGCCGATGGTCGCCTACACGATGTGGCTCCTCGCGGAGCTGACGGCGTCGCGCGCGTGAGGCTGCGCAGGATCTACCGCCTGTATCGCGAAGGTCTCATCTCGGAGACTGAGAGCTGTTCCGAAATCACATGTGCATGCGTGGTTGGTTGATGGGGCGACAGAAGGCAAGCGTAACGACCTGGCAAGGTGGGCATCCGCTCAACGGGCGTTGAGCATGTGGTGTGCTTCAACTTCTCACTCCCGCGACCAAATCCTGGCGCATAGTGCTGTTCGATAAAGTACCCCCGCGACGCGCGACCGGGTCACACCCGGCACACACGCCAGCAACACGCCAGCAGAGGTGCGTGCGGGGAAAGTGCGCGTTGTCTGGCGGCGAGGGTGGGCACGTCGATCTCGGCTTCGACTGCGCCGTAGAGGGTCTGACAGGGCAGCGCGGCGTGTGTGTTCACACGTCGCGCAGAGGGTGACCCCCGGAGGGGTCGGAGATGAGTACAGGGTACCCCGTAGAGGCGAAGGTGGGGCTTGATCCATTGGGCGAGCTCTTCAATCGTGAACTCGCAGTCAATCCATCTGGAACCGCCACGCTCGACCCGCGAACGAACGCGGCGGCCGACGGTAGGAATGTCGTTGCGGCCGTGGCGCCGCGGATCGAGTGGGATCCGCCGCGCTCGGTGCGGTGGTCGGTCGTCGCCCGTCGTACATTGGCGACGCTCGCCCCGCTCGTCGCGGCGGATGTGCTTGCGCTGCTGGCTTGCGGCATGCTGGTCGGCGTGCTGATGCCGATGCTGTTCGGCAGCGGCGCGGAACCGGCATTCCACTTGGCGCCGTTCGCGCTGCTTCCGCTGGTGCTCGCGTACTGGGTGAGCGGCCTCTACTCCGACGTGTGGATGCACTCCGTGCTGGAGCTGCGTCAACTGACGCACGTGAGCACGGTCAGCCTGCTCGCCGCCGCGGTGGGCGGCGGGATGATGGCGCCGCCGTTCGCGCTTTGGTGTGCGATCGCGATCGTGCTCGTCCTCGCGATCGTGCCGCTCGCGCGGTGCCTGGCGCGCCGGCTGTGTGCGGGTCGTCCATGGTGGGGCTACCCGACGTTGATCATCGGCTCGGCCGAAGGCGCCGATGCCGCCGCGCGGACGCTGCTCGCCGCCAAGACGTCGGGGTTGCGCCCGGCGTTGATGACGGACCCGGCCAGTGGTCGGTACGCGTCGGTGCGCCCCGTCGTCAACGACATGGAGGCGCTCGAGGCGCGCGTCCGTGTGGAAGCGATTCGGCATGCGATCGTGTCGATGCCTCACGTCTCGGCCGCCCAGCTTTCGGAGATCGTGGATCGATACAGCCGACTCGTGCCGCACCTGTTCGTCCTGTCGGACTGCTCGACGTTCCCGGCGTTGTGGGGCGCATCCCGCGGGTGTGGCGGCATCAGCGGGATCGAGGTTCGAAACGGGCTGCTGGTGCAGACGCTGCAAGCGCTGAAGCGCGTCGTCGACATCGTCATCGCGCTGGCGACGCTCCTGATCGGCCTGCCGTTGTTCCTCGCGATCGCGATCGCCGTGAAGCTCTCCAGCCGCGGGCCCGTCCTGTTCGGCCACACGCGCATCGGCCGGCACGGCCGGCGGTTCAAGGCGTGGAAGTTTCGCACGATGTGGCTGGGCGCGGACGTGATCCTGCGCGAGCACCTGGAACAGTCGCCCGCTGCGAAGCTGGAGTGGGGGTGCCACCAGAAGCTCCGCCGCGACCCGCGTGTCACACCGGTGGGACGGCTGCTGCGCTGCACCAGCCTGGACGAGCTGCCGCAGACGTGGAACGTGCTCGTCGGCGAGATGAGCATCGTCGGCCCGCGCCCGATCATCTCCGAAGAGATCCGCCACTACGGCAAGGCGCTGCGGCAGTACATCACGGTCAAGCCTGGGATCACGGGGCTGTGGCAGGTCTCAGGACGAAACGACGTGACCTACGAGCAGCGCGTCCAGTTCGACCTGTTCTACATCCGTCACTGGTCGGTGTGGCTCGACATCCACATCCTCGCCAGGACCGTCGTCGTCCTGATCCGTCGTAACGGCGCCTACTAGACGTTCATCGAATGCAGCGCGTTCAGCAACATGTTCTGTCTCACGCCGCGATGTACCTCGTCGCGCGCGGGCTGCCCGGGATCGTGGCGTTCCTCGCCATCCCGCTCTTCACGCGCCTGCTTGATCCCGCGTCGTACGGGCGGTACGCGCTGGTCGTGGCGACGGTCGGGTTGCTGAATGCGCTGCTGTTCCAGTGGCTGCGCCTCTCGCTCGTCCGCTACCTGCCTGCGTTCAAGCAGGATGAGGCGAAGCTCAAGGGAACGTTGCTTACGACGGCGTTCATCGTCATCGGCGGGCTCGGCGCCATCGCGGCAGCTGCGACGATGCTCCCCGGTGCGGCCGCGTGGCGGGACGTGATCCTGCTCGGATGGACGGTGCTCGCGGTGCAGGCGGTGTTCGAGCTGTGCTGCGAGTACTCCCGTGCGTCCCTGAACCCGTGGCAGTTCATGGTCCTCCAACTCGCTCGCTCGGCCGCGTCGGTCGGCCTGGGCGCGCTGCTGATCAAGCTGGGGATCGGTTGGTGGGGCCCGCTCGTCGGCGTCGCCATCGGGATGGTGATCGGCATCGGGTACGCGTACTGGCGCGACTGGACCGACGTCCGCTTCGCGATCGATCGCCAGACGCTCGCCACGCTGTGCCGCTACGGGCTGCCGCTCTCGCTGACGGTGACTCTCGCGATCGTCATCGCGACGTCCGATCGCTTTCTCATCGCCTACTTCCACGGCGAGGACGCGGCCGGGCTGTACTCCGTGGCCGTCGATCTCACGAGCCAGACGCTGACGCTGCTGATGATGGTGATCAACCTCGCGATGTTCCCCATCGCGGTCCGCGCATTTGAGAGCCAGGGTCCCGAAGCGGCGCGCGAGCGGATGACCGACAACGCCTCGTTGCTCCTCGCCGTCGGCCTGCCGTGCGTCGTGGGCCTGTGCGTTCTTGCGCCCGGCATCGCGTCGTGCCTGCTCGGCAGCAGCTACCGGGATGCGGCGGTGAGCGTGATTCCGCTCGTCGCCGTCGGCGCGTTCCTCGCGGGGCTGAAGGCATACCACTTCGACGCCGCGTTCCAGTTCGCGCACCAGACGATCTACCAGGTGTGGATCGTCCTGGCCGTCGCGGTGAGCAACATCGCGATCAACCTGATCGTCATCCCGCGATGGGGAATTGGGGGCGCGGCGGTGTCGTCGGTGCTGGCGTACGTGCTGTCTATCGCGATCACCGGGGTCGTCGGCCGGCGGCATTTCGCGATGCCGTTCCCGTCCGCGGCGGCCGTCCGCGTGTCGCTCGCGTGCGCAGCGATGGCGGCCGCCCTGCTCCCATTCCGCGCGCACACGAGCCCGGCGGCGCTGACGGTCCAGGTTGTCGGCGGGGCGCTCCTGTACGCGGCCGTGCTGATCGCGACGAACTTTCTTGGACTTCGAGATCTGATTGGCGACCGATTGCTCGTCCGCGCGGCGCTGGAGCGGCCCGGCGGCGTCCCGCGGGCCGACAAGTCCGATGTGGCACAACTGGCCGAGACGAACTGACCTGCGATTCGCAAGACGTATTCGTATGAACCGCATTTGCATGTACACGCCGTCGGCCAACGGGGGACACGCGCGATACGCGTGGGAGCTGACGACCGCGCTGGCCAAGGCCGGTCGCGGGCGCTACGAGTTCGAGCTCGTCAGCAGCCAGGATCTGGAGGACCAGTACAAGTCCGACCAGTACGGCGTACACCCGATCCTGCCGACGCTCGTGGATCGTTCGCAATTCTCGTCCCACCTCGCGTGGGCGCTGAGCCGCGTCACACACTACGCGCGGCGCGAGCGCCGACTGCTGAAGTGGGCGCAGCGCCGGCCGGACGTGGATGGGGTGCACTTCCAGGAGTGGACGCCTTGGCTGGCGTCGCCGCTGTTCCGGCGGCTGCGGGCGATGGGCAAGAAGGTCTTCTACACGGTTCACAACATCGTCCCGCACCGGTATCCGGCCCGCGTCCCCAAGGCGCTGATGCACCGCTGGATTCGCCAGGCATGCCTGCAATGCGATGGGCTGTTCGTGCACACCGACAACCTCGCCGAGGAACTCGGGCAGTTCCTCGGCGGCACGCGGCAGCATCCGCCGATCCAGGTCGTTCCGCACGGCGTCTGGAACGTGCCCGCCAGCGCGAAAGGCCCACGCCTCAGCGAGCGGCTGCGCGAGAAGCGGCTGCTCTTCTTCGGCGCGATTCGCCGGAACAAGGGGCTGGGCCTCCTGCTCGATGCGATGGAGCGGCTGCCCGGCTACAGCATCACGATCGCCGGCGAACCGCTCGAGCGCGAGTTCTACAGGACGCAGATCGTGCCGCAGATCCAGCGCGTGCGTGCCGCGGGCGTGCGCGTCGACGTCATCGACCACTTCGTGCCCGAAGAGCAGGTCGGTGCGCTCTTCGCGCGGCACAGCGCGATCGTCCTGCCGTACACGCGCGAGTTCGCGGCGCAGAGCGGCGTGGTGTTCATGGCGCTGGCGCACGAGCTGCCGGTCGTCGCCGCCGAGGTAGGCGGGATGCGCGACCTGCTCGCCGAGTTCAAGATCGGCACGACGTTCCGCGAGGCGATGCCGGGCGACCTCGCCACCGCCGTCCACTCGCTCTTCGCGGGCGCGACGGAAAGCGAGCTGCTCGCGCACATGCGCGCGGCGAAGGATCGATTCTCCTGGGATGCAGCCGCCCGCGCGACGATCGCCGGCTACGCGGCCGCCGACGAAGTACCAACGGAAGCCAATGACTGTCGTATCCAGACAACTCCCGCACTCTGAGCCCGCGGCGCCATCGCCGGTGCTCAGGATCGCTCGACGCTTCGGCGAGCGCCGCGTGGCGCTGTGCGCCGGCGTGCTGGGGTTTGCCTGCTTCATGCCGTACCCCGCGATCAACGTCGGGCGGACGTCGGCGATCCAGATCGGCAACATCCTGACTGCCCTCATGGTCCTGCCCGTCGCGGGCCTGCTCCTGCGACGCCGGCCGTTCAACATCTATCCCGCCTTGATGCTGCCGATGTGCCTCTCGACGCTGATCGTCGCGGCCAGGGGCGGCGAAGAGCTGTCGCTCAGCCTGAAGTTCACCGTTGCTTTCGGCGTGTCATGCCTGTCCCTGTGGGCGGCGCAGCTCTATGCCCCGCGCTACAGCATCGAGTTGCTTACCGGCATTGCCGCAGCCACCGTGGTTCACGCGATTGTGGGCCTGTGGCAGCTCCACAGCTTCTCCGCGGCGCAGTTCCCGCTGGTCGAGCTGTACGTGAACCAGTCGTTCCTCAGCGTGCAGGAGAACGTGAATGTCATCGCGCGCTACATCCAACGGCCGTTCGGGATCTTTCCCGAGCCGTCGGCGATGTCGAGTTCGCTGGCGCCGTGGGTGCTGCTCTGGTCGGCATATTTCCTCGAGATCATCCGCTTCAAGCGCGAGCCCGCGCGGTGGCAGCGCCTGCTGTTCGCCGCGGCGGCGGCGGGCGGGCTGGTCCTGATCATCCTGTCTCGCTCGGGACACGCGGGCGTCACGCTGATGGCCATGGCCGTGCTGGGCGCGATCTGGGCGATGCGCACGAAGGCCAAGCCGCAGGTTCACCTGGCCGTCCTGGCCGTCGCGGCGATCGTGCTGCCTTTCGTGGTCATCATGGCGGTGAACGCGCTGGGTGACCGCATGGGCGGCGCGCGGATCATGAACAGCTCGTGGCAAGAGCGATCCAGCTCTCTCCTCGTCGGCTTCGGCCTCTTCACGAATGGCGGCATCGGCACGGCGCTCTTCGGCGTGGGCCCGGGGCTGAGCCCTCCCGCGCTGTGGGAACTGGCGCGCCTCCAGGCCGTGTGGAGCGTGCTGCTGACGTACGTGTACGAGACCGGCTTGATCGGAATCCTCGTGATCGCGTGGATCGCCCGCTACCTCCTCCGCACGTGGAGGGCCGCCGGACGCGACATCGTGTTTACCGCGATCCTCGGCGTGTGGCTGGTGGGCGTGACGATCACGACGAGCTACGGGCAGTTGCTTCCGCTCTGGATCGCACTCGGGTGGCTCACGGTCTGGCCGAGCGTTTGCGAACGGGTGTCGCACGTGCGTACGACGAAGGCTGCGAGCGCCGATCATGGTTTCGCGAAACCGCGTTTCGTCACCCGGCACGGCGCGCTTATCCGGAGGGGTGCATGAGCGAGGGCGCTCGGACAATCGGCATCCTGTACTCCGGCGAGATGGGGGCAGCGCTGGCGTCGGCTTTACGCGGCAAGGGCTTCCGCGTCGTCACAACGCTCGACGGCCGCAGCGAACGCACCGCGGCCAGGGCGCGGGCAAGCGGCCTGGTCGTCCTTGATTCACTGATCGACGTCGTGCGCGAGGCCGAGGTGGTGTTCTCGCTGGTGTCGCCCGCGTCTGCGGAGAACGTGGCGCGAGACTACTGCGCGGTCGCGCACCTCGCGCTGGCGGATGCCGTCTACGTCGACGCGAACTCGATTGGTCCGGACACGACCTCAGCCATCGCCGGGCAGGTCGTTCGGGCGGACCGATCGTTCGTGGACGGCTCGATCAACGGGCTGGCGACGAACCTGACGACGAGTGGAACGCTATTCCTGAGCGGCCCCCGCGCGGGCGACGTCGCAACGCTGTTCGGCGACGCCGTCCGCGTCCGCGTGCTCGGCGAGACAATCGGCGCCGCGTCCACCATGAAGATGCTGCTCGGCGGGCTTTCCAAGGGTCTCTGCGGCCTGTTCCTGGAACTCGCCCTTGTCGCCGATCGACGCGGCATGCTCGGCGAGATGCTGGAAACGACGCGCGAGATCTACCCCGGCGTGCAGGCGGTCGTCGATCGCACGCTGCCGACGTACGCGCAGCATTCCGCCCGCAGGTCGACGGAAATGCGCGAGCTGCTCGCGACCGCCCAGGCGTCGAGCATCGAGCCGTGTGTCATCGACGCGATCAGGCGGCTGCACGAACTACTCGCGAATACGAACTTCACGACGGCGTCCGGCGCGGACGTTCGATCGATCGTCCGACACCTCCAGGCCGCGGGGTTGCTTAGCGGCTCGGAGTCCAACGCCGTCTGAAGATTGGGAGAGAATGTCATGGCCAATAAACCACGATCCGCACACCTGCACCCCGGCCCGGGCTTCCGGGTCAAGGTGAACTTCGAGCGTCCGTCGGCGGAGCTGATGCGCGGCTTCTCGCCCTTCCCGACGCCCGATATCTCCGACCAGCTCAATCGACTCTACGCGATCGACTCGCGGATCCACTGCCTCACCAGCGAGCACCACCGCGTCTGCGGCCCGGCGTGCACCGTGAAGGTGTTCCCGGGCGACAACCTGATGGTGCACAAGGCGCTCGACGTCATCGAGCCGGGCGACGTGATCATCGTCGACGCTGCCGGGTCGAGCATGAACGCGGTGCTCGGCGACCTCGTGTCGACCAAGGCCAAGCATCGCGGCGCCGCCGGCTTTGTCATCGACGGCCTCGTGCGCGACCTGCCGGGCATCCAGGAACTGAACTTCCCGGTGTTCGCCCGCGGCACGAGCCCGATCGGCCCGCTCCACCGCGGCCCGGGCGAGATCAACTTCCCGATCTCCTGCGGCGGAATCGTCGTGAACCCCGGCGACATCATCGTCGGCGATTCGATGGGCTGCGTCGTCATCCCCCAGGGCATCGCACCCGAACTGCTGCACCGACTGCAGGAGCACAGCGCGACGAACGCGGCGTACCTCGATTCGGTCAAGCGCGGCAACTTCTCGAATGCCTGGGTCGATCGGATCCTCGAAGACCTCGAGTGTCCCGTCGTGAAGGGCTGCTCGCCAAGCGAGGCGTTGCCCGCCATGCCTTCCATTGAACCGGCTGTGATAAAGGCTCAGTAGCACATGGTCGATCTGCTGCTCCATCCTCTCACGCTCCGCGGCCTGTACATGATGGCCATGGGTCGCGCATTTCTGCGCTTCTACAACCCGCGCCGGCGGGCGTCGGGGCGGCATCAGGAGTTGTTCTATCAGCGCACGTGGCAGGAGGCGGGCGAAGCGCTGGGCGCAACCTGGACGCCGCTCCGTTCGGACATGGGAGAGCTGGATCTCGACGGCCAACGGACGCGCGTGGTGGGGAACGTCTCGGAGATCGACGGGCCGGTGACGCTCGCCGTGCTGCACGACAAGCCGCTGACGCACCGGTTGCTGAAGGCGCAGGGGTTGTCGGTGCCGCGTCACGCGACGTTCACCCTCAAGGACACGTCGCCGGCCGTGCGGTTCATGAAGGAGCTGGGCGGCGATTGCGTCGTCAAGCCGGCGGGCGGCACCGGCGGGGGGCGGGGCGTTACGACGGGCATCCGGACGCGCTTCCAACTCGCCCGCGCCGCCGCCGCCGCGGCCGTGTATGCGGACGAACTGATGATCGAGGAGCAGATCGCGGGCGACAACTACCGGCTGCTCTACCTCGACGGCAAACTCATCGACGCCTTCGTCCGCCGACTGCCCGCCGTCATCGGCGACGGCCGATCGAGCGTGGCGCGCCTCGTGGCGATTCACAATGAGGAACGGCTCAAGCGCGGCGCGGGGTTGTCGCAGGTGCTCCTGACAATCGACCTGGACATGCGACGGACGCTCGCCAAGCAAGGATTCTCGCTCCGATCCGTCCCCTCCGCGGGGCGGTGCGTCACGCTGAAGACGGTCGTCAACGAAAACTGCGGCACGGACAACTCCACCGTGACGCACCTGCTCCACCGCTCGATCATCGCCGACGGCCAGCGCGCCGCCGCGGCACTGCGAGCGCGGTTCATCGGGATCGACATCGTCACGCGCGACCCCGGCGTCCCGCTGGCGGAGTCGGGCGGCGTCATTCTCGAGGTGAACGGCACGCCGAACCTCTACTACCACTACAACAAAAAGGACGGCGCTTGCCCGGTGGCCGTCCACCTCCTGCGGCGGTTGCTGCTGGAGGATTCCGACGAATCGAACGCGTCGGAAACGGCCGGGTCTAACCGAGATTTCGAGGTATCCCATGTCTGACAAGATGTTCTGCTTCGATCCGAACCAGTACGCCGAGCAGTTTGCCCGCGACGGGTACGTCCACATCAAGCAGGGTGTGACCGAGTCGTTCTACCGCAAGATGGCCGAGCAGGTGGAACAGAGCATGAAGCGAACGATGAAGGACTACGCCTTCAACGACAAGCAGCAGGCGATGTACGAGTTCCCCGACGGCGGGGACTACGTGCAGGAAGTGTGCGACGCGGTGGCCGGGGTGACGGGGTTGCCCTCGGACGACATCATCCTGTCGGAGCGTCACGTGAAGGGGTATGACGCCGACGCGGCCGCGGAGCCGAACGCGCACAAGGATCGCTACGCGTCGCAGATCTCGCTCGGATTGTCCGTACACGTGAAGGAGGGCTCGACGCTCGTGCTCTACCCGTACGATGAGCTGGACATCAATCCGTTCAACACGTCGCGCGAGATGCGATCAAGCCTCTCGACCGATCGCTACCCGGAGCCGCGGCTCAAGAAGGCCAAGCGCATCGAGATCAAGGACGCGGCCCGCGACGTGATCATGTTCCGCGGGCACAAGATATGGCACCTGCGCGCCAATCCGGCGCTCACGACGATGCTGTACCTGAAGCTGAACGCCTTCAACTGCGACCCGCTTGGCGAGGACCGTCGCACGGAGGAGACGCGCGCGCGTACCCTCGCGTCGGCTGAGATCGGCGAGGCGGAGCTGGAGCGACTCGTCCCCTTGATCGGCCGGCGGGTGGATTACATCCACAAGATGTACACCCGGGATTGGCGGGAACTTTACGGTGTCGTCCTGTGGGGCGAGAAGCACTTTTCGGTCGATGATCACGAGGTGAAACTCCTTCGCGCCATCGACGCGAAGCGCACCGTCGGCGCACTCGCGCGGGCGGCGAGCGAATCGATCGATCAGGCGACAACGCTTGCGAGCGTGCGTCGCCTCGCGCGGCGCGGCGTCATCGATCTTGTGCCGGCGAAGGGTTGAGCCCGCGCGCGGACAGGGGCCGGGGCAGTCGGGACGGAAGGGCAGGTTGGACGTGGGCATCGCGGCAAGCGCATTCATGCTGGAGTTTCCCCGCTGGGGGCGCGCGGCATTGGCGGTGGCCACGGTGCTGTTCTTCGTGGGCGCGAGCCTGAAAGGACATCGCGCGCTTCTCGCAGCCCGACCTCGCCGAGCGCGCGCACGTCGGGATGGAAAGCACGCTGTGGGCGAATCGAAGACCCGGTGGTCGCAGGATGAACTGCCGCCGGTCCTGATCCTGGGGGGCGAGGCGAACGCGCTATCCGTTGCCCGCGACTTGTCCGCGATGGGCGTCACGGTCTACGCCATCGGCTCGCCGGAGGCGTGCGTTCGATACTCGCGCCATTGCCGGTGGATCGATGTCGACATCGCCACGAGCGCTGAAGAGAGCTGGTCGAGCTTTCTGCTCGGCGCGGAATCCACCGATCTGCGCGGCGCGGTGCTCCTGCCGTGCAGCGATGCGGGCATCCGGGTGGTCGCGCGTCATCGCGAAGCGCTGGCTCAGCTGTACCGGATGGACGAGTCCGATGCGCGGGCGCAGCTCGACGTGCTCGACAAGCTCACGACGTACCAGCACGCCGCCGCCGCGGGCGTGCCGACGCCGCGGTTCTGGGAGGTCGCGGGGCGCGATGAAGTAATCGCGATCAGGGACGAGCTGGTCTACCCGCTGGTCGTGAAGCCTCGCCTGTCGCACGTGTTCGAAAGCCGGTTCGGGCGGAAGCATATCGTCGCGTCGTCATTCGACGACGTGATCGATGCGTTCGACACGGCCGCCGTTTCCGGAATCTCGATGTGTCTCGTCGAGTTGATCCCCGGCGGCGACGATCACTTGTGCAGCTACTTCACGTACGTTGATGCTGGCGGCGCGGCGCTGTTTGACTTCACGAAGCGCGTGATCCGCCGCTACCCCGCGGGGATGGGCGCCGCATCGTACCACGTGACGGAATGGATACCCCAGATCGTCGCGCCGTCGCAGGCGCTGCTGCGGCAAGTGGGCCTGCGCGGGTTGGCGAACATCGAGTACAAGCGCGACGCCCGCGACGGGACCTATAAGCTGATCGAGTGCAACGCGCGCTTCGTCGCGTCGAACTGCCTCGTGACCGCCAGCGGGTGCAACCTGGCCGCGCTGGTCTACAACCGCATTGTTGGCCGGCCGCACGAGATGCCGTCCAGCTTTACCTACGGACGTCGTCTGTGGGACCCGATGCGCGACTGCCTTGCGTTTCGTGAGTTGCACCGTGCGGGCGAGCTGTCGCTGTTCCGCTGGCTCCGCGGCGTCTGCCACCGCCAGACGTTCCCCGTTTTCCGCTGGACCGATCCGCGGCCGGGGATCGCGCGCGCGAGGCGAATGCTGCAACGAACGCGCGGCCCGCGGGAGGATCAGAAGCCGCGGCCGAGCTGTTGACGGCGCGGCCGGCGGGACGTCGCGCGGTACATCACGTCGCTTCCATCTCACACCGCTCACCCTCTAGAATTGCTCGGGCTCGAAGTCGTACATCATGGGACATCATGCAAAGCTCGTTTGACCTCTGGCAACAACTTCACGGATCGTCCTTCAGCGGCGCGCGGGTTCTCGTGACCGGCGGGGCGGGGTTCATCGGCTCGCACCTTGCGGCCGCCCTCGCGCGGCTCGGGGCGAGCGTCGTCGTGCTCGACGACCTCAGCGGCGGGAACGCGGAGAACGTCGCGGGGCTCCAATCGGTTCAGCTCGTGCGCGGGTCGATCATGGATCGACCGCTCCTCGAGGGGTGCATGCGGGGTTGTCGCTACGTGTTTCATCAGGCGGCGCTGGGATCCGTGCCGGGGAGCGTGAAGGAACCGCAGCGGTACTTCGATGTCAACGTGACGGGGACGATCAACGTGCTCGAGGCGGCGCGCGCAGGCGGGGTCGCGCGCGTGATGTTCGCCGCCAGCGCCAGCGCGTACGGCAGCTCGGAAGCGCTCCCGAAAGTCGAATCGATGGACCCGCAACCCGTCAGCCCGTACGCGGCATCGAAGGTGGCGGGGGAAGCGTTCCTGCGCGCCTACAGCGCCAGCTACCCCATCGATACGGTGGCCCTCCGCTACTTCAACATCTTCGGCCCGCGGCAGAACGCGAACAGCGCCTATGCCGCCGCCATCGCCGCCTTCGCGACGGCAGCGCTGTCGGGTCGCAGGCCGACGATTTACGGCGACGGGGAGCAGTCGCGCGATTTCACCCACGTGGACAACGTGGTGCACGCGAACCTGCTGGCCGCACGATCGGAGCGGCCGCTTGCGGGCGAGGTCATCAACGTCGCGTGCGGGAAGCGCATCACGGTCAACGAACTGGTGCGGCAGGTCATCGATTTTGCCGGCAACCCTCATCTCCGGGCCGCCCACGCACCCGAACGTCCGGGGGACGTGCGCCACTCGCTCGCCGACATCAGCCGCGCGAAAACGCTGCTGGGTTATGAGCCGATCGTCGATTTCGGCGCTGGGTTGGATGAAACACTTCGGTGGTACGCAGGGCAGATGCGCAAGTCGTGACTTTCAATATCATACGCATCAGGCTTGATTCGCGCGCTCTGATCCCTTCTCCCAGCACGCGTTGAGCGCAGTCGAAACGTACTCCGGGAGAAGGTTAGGATGAGGGTGATTTCGAGTGCGAGCAACCCTCGAGGTGCGAAATCACCCTCACCCCTCGCTTCCGTCGGCGGGCGAGTCGTTTCAGTTGTGAAAAGTCGTCGAAGGCACAGGGCCGCCCGCCGACCTTTCGCCATCGCGCTCCCGGCGGACGGCGTAGAGGTGGTTCATCGTGGGCACGTAGAGCACGCCGTTGGCCGCGATGGCGGTGCCGTGGACCGGCTCGTCCAGATCCACCTTCGCGATCAACCGCTTTTCCGGCGCGGCGGCGAGGACGACGAACTGGCCGCGGCGGGTGCCCGCATAGACCTTCCCGTCCGCGACGAGCGGTGACGCCCAGAACTCACCCACGGCCTTGTGCGTCCAATGTGGCTTACCGGTGGCCGCGTCGACGCAATGCAGGTGCCCGCCGACGTCCGTGACGAACACCATCCCGTCGTACACGGCGGCGGTCGAGCACGTCTCACGCGGCAGCGGGTACGACCAGACCTCGGCCGTCCTGGTGACATCGCCGGAGCCGGCCGCGTCGATGCACTTCAGCCACGCGCGCTGCTTGCCCCACCACGGGTCGCCGCCGGCCGTGAGGTACACGCGCCCGCCAAGGGCGACGGGCATGCCCATGATCACGCTCGGACCCTCCCGACGGTTGCCGACCCAGCGGTGCACGTCCTGCTTCGGCGCCGCGGGGTCAGGGTCGAATCGCCAAACGTCCTTGAGTTGTGCGGGTTTCTCATCGGCGGGCGATGCGCCTTTGAAGGGTTCGAACGCATAGCACACACCGTCCCCACCGCCGAAGAAAACGCGGGGATCCACGCCGTCGCCTCCGCCCAGCGAGGGCGCAGACCAGTTGACGTGGAAGGTATTCGGCCCAAGGCGCAGGCTGTCGCGAGCGACGATCCGTCCGGTGCGCTTGTCGAGCACGACCAGGCTCGGCGCATCGGGCGAGGGGATCGCGCGGTGCGTGCCGTCGACGCCGTTGCACGAGTTGACGTAGAGCAGGTCGCCGTGGACGAGCACCGACCCTTGAACCTGGTCGTGCGTGCGGACGCCCGCCCGCTGAACGAGATCGCAGACCCAGACGATGTCCGCGTCGTTGGCGGCGGGGGCAATCGGCTGCGTCGCAGCCGCGCGGAGCGTCATGTGCGCGCCCTCGTCGGCGAACGGCCCGGCGTTGCCGTCGGCCATGCCGTTCATGTCGAGGCAGACGACCTCGCCGCGGTTCGTGAGCGTGTAGGCGCGAATGCCCTCGACGGTCGGCGGGGAGGCGAAGCCGACGCGGCGCCAGTCGAGGTACGGGTCGCCGAGGTCCTCCGACAGCTTGGGCACGACGAGCTGCCAGAGCAGCCGCCCATCGGACTCATCGAGGCAGAGCAGCACCGCGCGATCGCCCCGGTGGCGGGGGTCGCGCGGGTTGTCGTTGTTCGTCCCGATCAGCACCCGCCCGCCGGACACCACCGGACTGGCGTAGCTCTGCGAGCCAAGTTCCGCCACCCACTTCACGTTGCGGCCCGTTCCCGGGTCGAAGGTGTCGGGCAGGCCCGTCTCGTCCGACACCATGTTCCGCGACCAGGCCCGGCCCCACTGAGGCTGGTCAGCCGCATCCGCGAACGCGGGCACTGCGCAAACCGCCAGTAGAACGCACAGATACCATGGCGGTAACCGTCTCGATCGTGACATGACACAGTTGTACCACGCCGTGCCGGTCGACACTGTCAACCCGAGAGCGTCAATCCCGCGGACTTGCGGTAGGAGTTGGGCGACGTTCCGAACTCCCGCCGAAACGCGGTGGCGAGGTACTCGGCGTTGCGAAAACCCGACCGGCGGGCGATGTCGGCCAGCGGCAGGCGGGTTTCTCGGAGGAGACGGCGGACGCGCTCGAGACGGACGCGGGCGATCTCGTCGTGGGGCGTGCGGCCGAGCAGCTTGCGGAAGCGACCTTCCAGGACCCGCCGGGACAGGGGGACCTCGTCAAGCAGATCTTTGACGGCGATGCCGTCGCAGGCGTGTTCGCGAATGAAGCGGACGGCGGCGGACACGTCGGCATCACCGAGCGCGAGGACGTCGGTGGAACGACGGGAGACCACACCGAGGGGCTCGACGAAGATCGCCTGTCCGCGCTGGCGCTCGCGGCCGGACATCAACCGGTCGAGCAGGGCGGCGGCTTCGTAGCCCGTCCGCCGGGTATCCGGCGCGATGCTGGAGAGGGGCGGGTCGGTCAGGTCGCAGAGGAACTCGTCGTTGTCGACGCCGACGACGGCGACCTGGTCGGGCACGGCCAGGCCGACGCGCCGGCACGCGTCGAGCACGTGGCGGCCACGGATGTCATAACACGCCATCACGCCGACCGGGCGCGGGAGCGAGAGGAGCCATTGGGCGATCTCGTCCTCCATCGCGTCCCAGTCGCGCCGCGCGCGCGCCGAAGGTCCGTAGACGGAACATGCGGCGCCGGCCTCCGCCGCCATGCGCAGGAAGTGTTCGCACCGCCAGCGTGACCAGTTGAACCGGTCGTCGCCACAGAATGCCAGTTGGCGAAAGTTGCGCTCGAGCAGGTGACGTGCGCCGGCGGCGGCGATGGCGCGGTCGTCGGTCTCGACCCACGGCAGAGCAGCGACCTTGCGTGCCGCGCTGACGTCGACCGCCGGCAATCCCGATGCGACGACGGCCGACGCGATCCGTTCGTTTTCGATGCGCGCGATGACGCCGTCGCCGCGCCAGCGGCGCAGCCAGCGCGGCGGGTCGTCGCCGCGGCCGTGCTCGCCGAGGTAAACCGACCAGCTTTCGTGCTCGCGCATGTAAGCGATAATCCCGTTCAGCAGCCCGCGCGCGTAGCCGTTGGACGTCTCGATGAGCAATGCCACCTCCCGACGCGGATGGCGGCGGGTGGACCGCGCGGGCGTCAATCGCCGAACGGGGGTCATAACGTCGCTCCGACTGCGCGGGCGGCTAGCTGACGCACGCACGCACGCACGATCTATGCACGCGCGGGTAATCGATGACGGACCGCACGAAGGCGGTAAAATATTATAGCTTCTTCTGCGCAAAATTACCGATCGCCGGACGGCATGGTTCGTTAATTATGGGTCACGCGGATCAGCGGAGGTGCGTTGGACCGAACCGTGTTGGAGCGGGGGCATTTCCTTATGTTGAACGGCTGGGTATCCCCCGGCCTGCCACGATCGCGATGAGCGGCCACACTGACACGGTGTGGCATGACGCGCGTCGTCATGTCAAGAACGGGCGTTTGAAAAAGGAGAGGGTAAGAGGACCATGAAGCAACTACTTGCTGTACTTGCAGTCCTGTCGTCCGCATCCGTGGCGTCGGTCGCATCGGCGAGTCTCATCGCGTATGACCCATTCGACTACACCGCGGGCAACGTCCTGCGCACCAACGGCGGTTGGGTCGGAAGCAACACATCCGTCCCGCGCCCTACCGTGGTGTCGGGTAGCCTGAGTTATCCCGGCCTCCCTGCTTCGGTCGGCGACACGCTCTTTGTCGTCGGCTCGTTCACGTTCAACGGCGTGGCGAACCTGGACGTCTACAACAGCCCCGCGTCCGTTCCGCTCACCGAGCCGGCCGGATCTCATAGCGCCAGTACGCTTGTTGCTGACCCCTTGATTACCCAGATCGTGGCGTTTTACCTGCGCCAGAACACCGGTGAGCCGACGCCGATCACCGTCGACGAGCTGCGTATCGGCACCACCTGGGCGGACGTCGCCCCCGTGCCGGAGCCGGCCGCTTTGAGCCTGGTCGGTCTGGGGTTCCTTGCTTTGCCAGCCCGCCGCCGTCGCACGTGAAGGCGAATAGGGCGGTACGTCGATCGTAAACGTTGCGGAGGATTCACACATGCGTAAGCACAAATCCGGGTTCACCCTGGTCGAACTGCTGGTCGTCATCGGAATCATCGCGATCCTGATTGCGATCCTGCTCCCCGCGCTGCAGCGCGCGCGCGAAAGCGCCCGCCAGGTCCAGTGCCTGAGCAACCTCAAGCAGGTCGCCAACGCGCTTTTCATGTACACGGGCGAGAACAAGGGATGGTTCCCGAACATAGCGGTGTTCGGCGGACCGGCGGCAAACCAACTCGGCTATGGCAACCTCACCACCCCCCCGCCCTCGGGGTACGATCCGGACTGGATCGGATGGCCGGAGGATTGGATCGTCTGGCGCGGCAAGAAGCCGGGCGATCGGCTGATCGGCGCCATCGCCAAGTACCTCGGCAACCCGCAATCCGGGCAGATCATGATCTGCCCCTCTGATAACTACGACGCGCGCAGGGACTTCAACCCGGCCGAGGGACCGTACCCCTACAGCTACGTGCTGAACGGCTACCTGTCCTTCGGCACGAACTCCAACCCGCATGTGCCGTTGACGATGCCGGGCGTGCCGCCGCCTGGGGGGCCAAAGAACAACCTGCGCTTCCGCGACAACGCCTGCTGGAGAATCGCCCAGGTCAAGCGGTCATCCGACAAGATCATCGTCTACGAAGAAGACGAGCGCAGCATGCGCGACGGCCGCGGGCAGTTGGAAAGCCCTCCGATCGGCATGGTGGCCATCAACGTCATTGATTTGCTGTCGATCCGCCACGACCGGCAACGCGTCGAGCCCGATCCTGTGCCCAACGCCACCGCCGGCCCTCAGCGACTCATCGAAAACCAGCCGAACAGGGAGCGCAAGGGCAACGCCGCCTTCGTCGACGGCCATGCCGAGTACCTCACTCGCCTGCGCGCCCACAGCCGCACGCATTACGATCCGAAGTTCTGAATGGACGTGCGGGATCAAGCCGCCACGCGCATTGTCATCCTGAGGTGCTCCGAAGGATCTCGGAGTTGGTCATCGACCCCGAGATCCTTCGGCGTACCTTGGGATGACAACGTGACGGACGTACCTTGAACACTTCCGAGGTGATGCATGAATGGTCGCGTGATGTTGTTCCTAGCCGGGGTACTTTTCGCAACGACCCATGTGCTCGCTCAGGATTCACCCCAGCCCGCGCGGCCGAACGTCATCCTCATCCTCACCGACGATCAGGGCTACGCGGACCTCGGCTGTTACGGCTCCACGCGCATCAAGACGCCACGCATCGATCGGATGGCGGCCGAGGGGATTCGGTTCACCGATTTCTACGCCGCCGCGTCGGTGTGCACGCCGTCGCGCGCGGCGATGCTGACGGGGTGCTACCCGCAGCGCGTCGGCATGGGCGAGATCCCGCCGTTGCCCGGCGGAAAGCCGTGGCAGACGCGCGTCCTGTTCCGCAACGCGCCGTTCGGCTTGAACCCCGACGAAACCACGATCGCCGAGATCCTCAAGTCCGCCGGCTATGCGACGGCGTGCGTCGGGAAGTGGCACCTGGGCGATCAGAAGCCATTCCTCCCGGCAGACCACGGCTTCGACCAGCACTTCGGCATCCTCTACACCAACGACATGCCCCCCGTGGACTTCGTGCGCGACGGGAAGATCGTTGAAGAGAAGATCGATCAATCGACCATCACGGGGCGCTATACCGACGAGGCGCTGAAGTTCATCCGGGGCCACAAGGACGGCCCGTTCTTCCTCTTCCTCTCGCACACGTTGCCGCACGTGCCGCTCGCGGCGTCCGATCGTTTCAAGGGCAAATCGGCCGGCGGGCTGTACGGCGACGCGATTGAAGAGATCGACGACAGCACCGGCCGCGTCCTCGACGCGCTCGCGGAACTCAAGATCGACGACCGCACGCTCGTCATCTACACGTCCGACAACGGCCCGTGGCTCGCGAAGGGCGAGAACGGCGGCAGCGCGTATCCGCTGCGCGGCGGCAAGGGCGGGAGCTACGAAGGCGGCTTCCGCGTGCCGTGCGTCCTGCGTTTCCCCGGCACGATCCCCCCGGGTAGCGTGTGCCGTGAAGTCGCGACGCAGATGGACTTCCTGCCCACGCTGGCACAGCTCGCCGGCGCGAGCGTTAAGCACCCGATCGACGGCAAGAACATCACGAACCTCGTGCTCGCCAAGCCCGGCGCGGAATCGCCGCATGAGTCGTTCTTCTACTACGTGGGCAACCGCCTGCACGCCGTGCGAAGCGGCAAGTGGAAGCTGAAGGTCCCGACGACGCTCGGCGAGGAGTTCGCGGGGTACATGAAGATCGAAAACGCGGAGACGGAGATCCCGCGCGCCTTGTACGATCTGGAAAACGACCCCGCCGAGCAAAAGTCGGTACTCGCCGATCACCCCGACGTGGTCGAGCGCCTCCAGTCGATGATCGAGGCAGCGCGCGAAGACCTGGGCGACTCGCGGCGCAACATGAACGGAAAGAACGTCCGCCCCATCGGTCGGATTGCGCAGAAGTAGTGATGCGCAGTTGTTGACGTAAAATTCGGAGTGCGCTATTGAAGCAGTCGAATGGAGCCACGGGGAATCGAACCCCGATTTGCTGAATGCGATTCAGCCGTCATCCCGTTAGACCATGGCCCCGGTGTCAGAGCGGTATTCTAGAAGCGGGGGGTTGTCCGTCAAGACGCGCATCCGCCTTGCCGGGATCAGAGTCGATCAGAGTGCGCCTCCCGTCCTGGTGCAGGCGCCAAAACACTTCCGTCAGAAAATCCATCGCATCTTTTTGACGCATGGAAAAGTGTACGCCTATAGTCCGCTGCATGCCGCGCGTGAGGCTGGTCACGCAAGGTTGCGACAGTTGGGAGCACAACAGGGATGCGGAAGCGAGGATTCATGGCCAGTGATCAGGATCTGGAGCAGTTGACCGCGGTTTTCCGACTTTTGTCGGACAAGACCCGCTTGAACATTCTCATGCTTTTGTCCGATGGGGAGCGGAACGTCACCAACCTCTGCGAGACGTTGCAACTCCCGCAGCCGACCGTCAGCCATCACCTGGGCTTGCTTCGGATGAACAACATCATCGGCAACCGCCGGGATGGGAAGCAGGTCTTCTACACGCTGAACGGGCGGGTGGACGTGGCGGACGGCGGGGCGATGCAGATCGGGGTGGAGAAGTTCAACATCGGGATCAACGAGCGGCAGCCGCAATAAGCGGGCCGCCCGTGTGCCAGCCAGCAAGCCACAAGCCAGCCAGCCCACCCGTTAGTTAGCATCCCCATCCAATCGCCGACCGGTCAGTTGCAGGAACACGTCCTCCAGCGTGGGCTTTGCCACCGACACGGAATCGATCAGCCCCGGCGCCGCCGCGGCGACGCTGGGGACCAGCTCATGCGCCCGTGGACGCTCCAGGCGGACGATTCGCCCGTCGGCGGTTGCATGGATCGACAGCTTCTCGCGCAAGATCGCGAGCAACGCCGCCGCGTCCGACGTGACGATCGTCATCACATCGCCGCCGACGCGCTCCTTCAGCGCTGCCGGCGTGTCGCAGGCGATGAGCTTTCCCTCGCTCATCACCGCGACGCGATCGCAATCGTCCGCCTCGTCCATCAGGTGGGTCGTGAGCAGGATTGTCACGCCTTCACGCTGCCGTGATTCGTCGAGCAACCGCCAGACGTCCTGGCGCGCGGCGGGGTCGAGGCCGGTGCTGGGCTCGTCCATGAGGAGGACGCGCGGGCGGGTGAGCAGCGCCTTGGCGATCTCCACGCGCCGCCGCATGCCGCCGCTGAACGCGGCGACGCGCTCGCGGGCGCGGTCGGCGAGGTTCACGCGCGACAGCAGGTCGTCCGTCCGCGACTTCAGTTCCGCGCCGCGCAGGCCGAACAGGTGGCCGTGGTGACGCAGGTTCTCGGCGGCGGTGAGCTGCTTGTCGAGGCTCGGCGATTGGAAGACGACGCCGATGCGCGCGCGAACCTCCGATGGTTGCGCAGCGAGGTCGATGCCGTCAATGACGGCGCGGCCTTCCTGCGGCGGGATCAGGGTCGAGAGGATGCGGAAGAGGGTCGTCTTCCCGCTGCCGTTGGGGCCGAGCAGGGCGAACACTTCGCCGGGGGCGACCGCGAGGCTCACGTCGCTCAGCGCGACGCGCTGGCCGTAGCGGTGGGAGAGGTGCTCAATCTGGATCGCATTTGTCATCCTGACGTACTCCGAAGGATCTCTGGCGTTCGAGCACGGGAGATCCTTCGGAGTACCTCAGGATGACGACGCACGCGCGCGCAGAGCGCTCCGCGGGTGGCTAGTGCGGAACGTGCTCAGCCTGGCTCGCCGCGGCTTCTCCCGGCGCCGGGTTGAACAGCGGCCCCTTCAGCACGTCGGGGATCAGCGCGACGACGAGCAGCACGCAGAGGATCAGCGGCACGATGAAGATCGTGTAGATCAGCTTCCCCTCGAACTTCAGGTGCATGAAGAAGTACGCGACGAGCAGCGCCTTCACCGACGCGATCAAGAGCGCCAGCAGGATCTTCACCAGCTCGCTCGTCGGGTGCAGGAAGTACACGCCGACGGTGATGGCCGTCAGCACGACGAGCGTGGCGAAGATGGCGTAGTAGTTCACGTGGTGGTGCGGCATCGGCACGGTCGTGCCGTGCGGCTCTTCCGGTTCCTGCGGCATCCGTCCATGTGCGTCGGCAGCGGTCATATTGCTCCTCGATCGTTATTTGAGGTTTGTCGTTTGAGGGTTTGATGCCTCAAACCTCCAACCCTCCAACCTCGAACCTCAAATCAGATACAGCAACGGGAACAGGAAGATCCAGACCAAATCGACGAAGTGCCAGTACAGCCCGACGTACTCCGTGTGCGGCGCGAAGATCTTCCCGCGCATCGCCTGGGCGAGAAGGAGCCCGATCGCGACGATGCCGCCCACCACGTGCAGTCCGTGGACGCCGGTGAGCGTGAAATAGCAGGCGTAGAAGATGTTCTTCCACGGCCCGTAGCTGATGGCCTGGGCGATGTTCGCCTTGTCGAGCTGATACTCGTGGTGCCCGCCCGCGTGCTCGGCGGAAGCGCCTTCTGCTGCGTGGGCGACGCCCGCCGCGGCGGCGAGGCGTTCCACACCGGCTTCGCTGATCCAATGGATGTCGAACGTCCCCTCGGGCATCGGGGCGCGCGTGCCGCTCAACGTCAGGTTGCTCTTGGCCTTGTCCCAATGCCCGTGACCGTCGTAGACGTAGATCTTCTTATCGGCCGGATCCTTGGCGACGACGGACCAGTGGGTGAACTTCGCCTCGTACTCGATGGTCTTGATGGCCATGAACCCGAACGCGCACAGCAGCGTCGCCGCGAGGGTGACGATGAGCCGCTTGCGGTCGCCCTTCTGCGCCGCGTCGACGGCCAGCGCCATCGTCAGCGACGAGAAGATGAGCACGAGCGTGTTGATGCCGGCCCACACCTTGCTCAGCGCCAGCGCGTGCTCGGCGAAGATGCCGGGCGCGCCGGAGCGGAAGATGATGTACGTGCCGAGGATCCCGATGAAGAACATGATTTCGCTGGCCAGGAAGAGCCAGATCGCGATCTTCCCCGGGGGCGTGGGATCGCCGCCGTGCCCGATGATCGGGTCCGGCGCGTGCTCTTCGGCGATGTAACCGTGGTCCAGGATGGATTCGGACACGAATGACTCCTTGTCATTGGTCACTGGTCACCAGTCACTTGACAGGGAAGGAAGCCTTCTCTTGACCAGTGACGAGTGACCAATGACGAGTGACGCCTCACGGCGCCTTGTACCTGAACGTCGCTTCCACCGGCTTCGTCTCGTCCGCGATCGTCAGCGTCTGTGCCTGCCGGCCGTACAACTCGTGCCACGCGACCAGCGTGTAATCGCCCGCCGGCAGCTTTGGGATCTCGAATTTCCCGTCGACGCCGGTGACGGCGAAGAACGGGTTTTCGAACACGCCGACGTGGGCCGTCATCCACGGGTGCACGTCGCACTTCACCCGCACGAACTCCGGCGCCGCGAACGTCACCTTTTTCTCGGCGCCGGGCCTGGTCATCCCGAAGTTGCCGGCCGCGTTGTGCTGCGGCTTGTAGTGAACGTTGTGCATCGTGTCGTCGCTCGATCGCACCACCAGCGTCTGCCCGACCTGCACGCCCAGCACGTGCGGGACGTACCGGCAATGGACCTGATCCAGCACCGCCGGCTCGCGGCCCGACCCATCGCCCGTGCCGGCGCCTTCGACGAAGACCAGCACGTTCATCATCGCGCCGCCGTCGCCGACGATGACCGTTTCCTCTTCCAGCTCAGGCGCGCCGTCGTGGCACGGCTTGTTCGCGATTGTCGCCATCATCGGGGGCACTCCGTCGAGCTTCACCACGCCGCGGACGATTCCCGCGCCCGTGCGAAGAACCCGCGGCGGAGCCGCTGGGCTCCCGTTGGCTGTCGAGGTGTCGTTGTCACACCCTATCGAGCACGTCACGCAACCGACGAACAACAACCCAATCGCAAATCGCAAATCGCAAATCGGCAATCTCTTCACCGCTTATCCAACATCATCGCCGCCAACAGCAGCGGCAGGTAGACGATCGACGCGAAGAACAGCTTTCGCGCGTCCGCGCGCGTGCGCGTCGTCGCGCACGACACGCCGAAGCTCAGGAACGCGAAACCCAGCAGCGCCGCGGCCGTGAAATAGACCGCGCCGGCCATGCCCAACTGCACGGGGGCGAGGCTCGCGGGGATCAACGCGACAGCGTAGAGCAGGATCTGGCGGCTGGTGACCGAGAGGTCCTGGTCGACGACCGGGAGCATCTTCAAGCCCCCGGCGGCGTAGTCGTCCTTGTACAGGATCGCGATGGCGAGGAAGTGCGGCATCTGCCAGAAGAACAGGATGCCGAACATCGCCAGCGCCTCGGGCGAGAGCGCGCCCTGCGCGGCGGTGAAGCCCATCATCGGCGGGATCGCGCCCGGGACGGCGCCGATCACCGTGTTGAGCGTCGTCCACCGCTTCATCGGCGTGTACAGCAGCACGTACGTGCCGAGCGTCACCGCGCCGAGCAGCGCCGTCAGCAGGTTCACCGCCAGCGCCAGGTAGACGACGCCGGCGGAGCCGAGGAGGACGCCGTAGGCGAGGGCAACGATCGGCGCCACGCGGCCGGCGGGGACGGGGCGGTTCATCGTCCGCGGCATGAGGCGGTCGATGTCGCGCTCGACGTACTGGTTCAGCACCGATGCGCCGGCGGCCGTCAGGGCGGTGCCGAGCAGGGTGTGGATCAGCAGCAGCCAGTCGATGCCAAGATGGGCGGCCATGTAGAAGCCGACCATCGTCGTGATCACGACGAGGAAGTTCATCCGCGGCTTGGTGAGCTCGTAGAAGTCGACCCAGCGCGACGGCGCGGCGTCTGTAACCGCGTGAGCAAGGGGGTCGGACGTCGCGTACGCATCGTCGTCAGCGGCGGTGGCGGCGGCGGCGGGAAGGGTCGTGATGTCGGCGGAAGTCGGCTTCATGCGGCTAGGACGGGTTCTCGGGTGAATGCTTCAGTTTCTTCGTCGTCAGAGGCGCGGGCGGCGCCCGCGGCTGTACAAGTGGAGGACGAAACGGCTTTGAGACGCCAGGCGCGGATCGTCAGGACGAACGTCGTCACGAGCGTCAACGCGCCGACGGCGACGTGCGCGCTGGCGATGTCGGCGGGCTTGCGGAGCAGCACGGTCAGGATGCCGAGCGTGACTTGCGCGAGCAGAAGCGCCGCCGACAGGATGGCGGGGGCAAGGATGGCTCGTGCATCGCCCATCCGGCGGAAGAACGCCCGCAGGATGAAGGCGGCGATCGTCGCAAGCGACAACATCGTGACGCCCGCCACCCAGCCTGATCTCGAGCCGATCGCGCCGGCAGCGCCGAGAGCCGCAAGACCCGCCACGGCCGCGAGGTACGCGCCGTTCACGAGCTCCCAGCTCACGCGCCCGCGGAAGCGCCGCAGGGCGAGCGTAACCATCGCGATGATCGCGACGCTGACGAACACCGCGCCGATCCGATGCGCAAAGTGCAGCCAAACCTGCGCCTGCGTGACCGGCGGCAACTGCATCTGGAACGCGCGGCGGGCGTTGGCGTCGGCCAGTTGCTCCGCGCTCGTCGGCGGCAGCACCTGCCCGTATGACAGCGGGAAGTCCGGGATCGCCAGGCCCGCCTCGTAATGGCGCATCACCGCGCCGGCGATGAGCTGAAGGTAGATCAGCACGACGGCGACCAGCGCCATGCGCGTGAGACGCGTCGCCGATTCCAGTTCAGCTTCTTCTCGTGGCTTGGGCGTCTCGCCCGAGCGTTC
>JBAUGM010000872.1:0-4590 GCA_049679725.1 Tepidisphaeraceae bacterium | reverse complement strand
TGGGCGAACACGAGGTTCGCCCCTACGAAAATGCCGACCCGATTGGCCTCCGCATTGTCGCTCGTCGTCTTCGCCCTGTGCCTGCTCATCGGCGGGGTGGCGGCGGGGAATCCGTTCGGCACGACCGTGCTGCGGGCGCTGGCGGCGATGGCGGGGACGTTCGTTATCGGACTGGTCATCGGTGTCATGGCCGAAATCATGCTCAAGGAAAGCGTCGCGGCGCCGACTTCGGCACCCGACGTGGGAAAGTTGAAAAATTCTGAGGCGAATTCGTCGCCGCCGGACCGATAAACGCCAAGTGGCGATTCCGCTCGGTCCGGGGCTGCGTGTGTGTCTGCGTCGAATGAGTGAGAACGTGTCGTCCACCTGAAGGATCGGGAGGCTCTGCTATGGCCAAGGTTGCTGCCGCGAAGCGGGACATCAAGGATGTTTGGATCGAGTACAAGAAGACGAAAGTCGAGCCGCTGCGGAACATCCTGATGGAGAATTATCTCCATCTCGTGCGCTACAACGCCGAGCGCATTCACGTGAAGCTCCCGGATGAGGTCGAGCTGGACGATTTGATGTCCGCCGGCATCTTCGGGCTGATGGACGCGATCGCCGCGTTCGACCTGGAGCGCGGCGTGAAGTTCGAGACGTACTGCGCCCCGCGCATCCGCGGCGCGATCCTCGACGAGTTGCGCTCGATGGACTGGGTCCCGCGCCTCGTCCGCAGCCGCGCCCACAAGCTTGACGGCGCCAGCAAGCAGCTCGAGGTCGAGCTGGGCCGCGCTCCGACGAGCGACGAGATCGCCAAGCGACTCAAGGTCTCCATGGGCGAGTTCGAGAAGATGGCCAAGGACGCGTCGGCCGTCGGGCTCGTGTCGCTCTCGCGCAAGTGGTTCGAGACGGACAGCAACAAGGATGTGCGCGAGATCGACGTGCTCGAGGACAAGCGCGGGGCCAATCCCGTCCGCGAGATCCAGCGCAAGGACCTGAAGGAACTGATCACCAAGGGGCTCTCCCGCGCCGAGCGGCTGATCATCATCCTCTACTACTTCGAGGAGATGACGATGAAGGAGATCGGCTCCACGCTCGACCTCTCCGAATCGCGCGTCAGCCAGATGCACTCGTCGATCCTGGCTCGACTCAAGGCCCAGATGGCCGACCGCCGCAAGGAGTTCCAGCAGGCGACGGCGGTGTGATGGGGCGGTGTGATGGGGGCCGCGCTCTCAACCGAAGACGCGGGTTGAAAACCGCGCTACGAATAATACGGATGAGGCTTGATCTGCGCGCTCTGTCATCCTGAGAGTTTGTGAATCTTTAGTGGCATGGGCGTCCCGCCCATGCGTCTTCGAACAGGGATGCATGGGCGAGACGCCCATGCCACTGAAAACTCACACGCTCTGAGTCCTCACGCAGCTGCGCCGCACCCGCGAGGGATGAAAAGCTTGGGGGCGCGTCTCGCCCTTGAGCGGATTGACGCCAAGACCGCCAAGACCGCAAAGACCGCCAAAAAAACAATGGAATTGCTTGGATTTCTTGGCGATCTCTGCAATGCTAACCGATCAACTTCTGTGCGCTTCGGCAAGATGTTCCGCACTGAAAACAGAGATGAGTTTATCGCTCTGACTGCCTCCGGCATCTGGCCGGAAGATCGCCAGAGGGGTGTCCTCGTCATTCGCCGGCGGGAGGATAGGGCAACGCAGGAGTGCGACCCGAGCGCTCGTGGGGCCGGGCGGCGCAAGCCGGCACTTTTTGTGCGGTATCCCGTTCTCATGCCGGAGGCAGCCAAAGCGATAAACTCGCTTTGGTTGCGGCCAAAGGCCGACCCAAGTTCTTTGGGTTCGCCTTTTTCAGAGCAGGTACTCCGAAGGATGTAACTTCGAATCTGAGGGCCTTCTATTCTCGGCTAGAAGTGCTTCTCATCGGTGTTCATCTGTGCCCAGCTGTGGCAAAAGACTCCTTTTGACATAGTTACTCGGCTCAGTCCTCATCCGGATCCTCGTCGACCAGGTCCTCGGGCGCGCCGGGTTGCCCCGGCATGGGCGCGTCGACGTACGCGATCAGGTCGTCGCCGTACTGCTTCTGCTCGTCGAATTCCTTCGGCATGCCGTGCGGGGTCGACGGCAGCAAGCGGCTGGGCGTGGCGAAGCGCAGGACCACGCCGGCGGCGCGGGTGGCGATCTTGTCGTCGCCGCTGTCGAGCTGGCGGCGCAGGATGCCCAACGCCGGACTGACCATCGACTGGATCTCGCCGGCCGACCGTTCCCAGAGGATGCGGCGCTGGCGGTCGAGTTCGCGCTGAAAGGCGACGTTCCCGCGCCACCGGAAGACCGTCGATCGATCGACGCCGACCTGCGCCGCGACCTCCTGATCGCTCATCCCACGCAACAAAAGCTCCACCGCAATTCGCTGGCGCTCGCTTAACTCGTTGCGGGATCGCAAGAAGCGACCGATGACGTCCTGCTGCGAAGAAATATTGTTGCGGGGTGTTGCACCCTGTTGCACCGGTGACCGCTCGCCGCTCGACATGACGCCTCCCACGCGCCCAGACTTTCAGGACGCGACCTACAACAGTACCTTACAAAAACCAAACAGTCAAGTTGGCATCGGATTTTTGGTGGGAGTCGGTCTGGGCGTATCATGGTGGTTCTGTCGAGAGGTCGGGAACTGGAGCTAACCTGCTTCATTGGCAAGGTGTTACGAAATCGTCGTCGTTTATAACGATCGACGTCCTCTGGCGAACGTTAGAATCCCGCGACACACGCATGGACTTCCTCAAAACCGTCACCGGCAAAGTCATCAGCGGCGCGGTCGCGCTGGCGGTGGTGGCGGCGGGGATCTCGTGGTGGCGGATGGACGAACCGACCCGCCAGATGCTCCTGGGCGGAACGGGGAAGATCGTTTCGTGGCTGGGCGTCGTGATCGTGCTCCCGTGGGTGACGTTCTTCGTCATCGGGCGGGTCGCGAAGGCGGAAAGCAACCTGGCCGGCGCCATCCTCGTGCTGGCGTACACCTTACTGGAGGTGGCGCTGCTCGGGTGGCTGTTCGACTGGTCGATGCCCGGGCCGACGGCGTGGACGTTCTTCGCCGTCGCGGCTCTTGTAGCGGCGGCGTACAACCTGTTCACGTGCGACTGGATCGCGGAGAAGGTGTTGTGAGACGAAAAGAGGCCAAGGCGAACGCAGAGACGCAGAGAAGCAGAGGTAGGACGAGATGGAAACTTCAGGAGAAGGACAATTAGGAAGACTTTCTCCTCCTACCTCTGCTTCTCTGCGTCTCTGCGTTCGATCTTTCTTCCGATGTCGTTCAAACGGGTAAGCAGATGCCGCAATCTGGCCAACGCGTCGGCGAATATGTCCTCGACGAGCCGCTCGGCAGCGGCACGTTCGGGCAGGTGTGGCGCGCGCGGCATCACGTGTGGCTCGACCAACTGGTCGCAGTGAAAATCCCGACCGATCCGCAATACCTCCGCAACCTCCAGCGCGAAGGGGCGGCCATTCACGGGCTGGTGCATCCGAACATCGTCCGCGCGATCGCGTTCGACCCGTATGCCGACCCGGCGTACCTCGCGATGGAGTATGTGCCGGGCACGAACCTGCGGACGCTGATCGCCGCGAAGTCGCTGGGCGCGAAGGATGCCGTCGCCATCCTGCGGCAGGTGCTGGCGGGGCTGAAGCATGCGCACGAGAAGGGCATCGTCCACCGCGACGTGAAGCCGGAGAACATCCTCGTCCACGAGCGCGCGAACGGTGAAGGCTACGCGACCGAAGGGGTCGTGAAGGTGACCGACTTCGGCCTCGGTCGCGCAGCCAGTGAAGGGGCGATGGCGTCGATCGCGTTTTCCGGATCGCTGAACGATCCGAAAGCGCGCGACCTGGCGGGCACGCTCGACTACATGCCGCCGGAAGTCCGCGGCGGGAGCGCGCAGGCGGACGGCCGGGCGGACCTGTACGCCTGCGGCGTCGTGCTGTACGAAATGCTCACCGGCGAGCGCCCGGCGGGGACGGAAGTACCCAGCGACGTGAACCCGCAATCGCCGCGGCAGCTTGACGACGTGTTCCGCCGGGCGTACGCACGGCTGGAGAAGCGGTTCGCGTCAGCGGACGAGTTTCTCGCGGCGCTGAGCGGCAATGGGAACGGCGCGGCGCTCGCGTCGCGCGTCGCGCTGGCGGCGTCGTGCCCGCAGTGCCGGAAGAACGTCGGGCCGGGCGATCAGTTCTGCATGCACTGCGGGATTCAGCTTGTCGCCAACATCCGCCGGTGCGGGAAATGCGGCGCGTACCCCGACGGGTCCGACCAATACTGCATCTTCTGCGGCGAGACGCTCGCGCCGCAGTTGAGCGTGGGCTAAGCTGATGGAATGGATCGTCACCATCTTGATCTTCATCGCCGTGATCGCGGTGACGGCGCTGCTGTTTGGCGGGTGGCTGATCGTGACGATCGTGCGCCTCATCGGACGATTGCTCCTGGCGCCGCTTCTCGCGAAGCCGGAGGCGCCGCCGATGCTGATGAGCGATGCGGTGACGACGGCGCGATGTGCGAACGACCGTTGCCGCGCCGAGAACCCCGCCGTCGCATCGTTCTGCCGGCGCTGCGGCGCGGCCA
>JBAUGM010000871.1:0-1896 GCA_049679725.1 Tepidisphaeraceae bacterium | reverse complement strand
CGACCGCGTACTCGGACAGGCCGGCATCGACACCCTCACGGGCGGCGACGGACTCGACACGCTCATCGACGAGGGCGGCGACCTCCTCGTCGGCGGACCGGGCAACGATTCCCTCACCGTCGCCGGCCTCGGCTCCGCCACGCTCATCGGGGGCGGCGGCAACGACACGCTCACCAGCGGCGCCGGCTCCGACCGGCTCACCGGCGACGAGGGCGACGACACCCTCTTCGGCGGCGGCGGCAACGACTCGCTCCTGGGCGGAGCCGGCAACGACGACCTGCTCGGCGAGAACGGCAATGACGTCCTCTCCGGCATGTCCGGTGACGACGACCTCTTCGGCGGCGACAACGCCGACCTCGTCTTCGGCGGCAGCGGCAACGACGACTTCCTCGGCGCCCCCGCCGACGACCCCCTCGAACGCTTCGACCAGGATGAAGACGACGCCCTCGACAACACGAACGTCGGCACGATCGGCGCGTAGCACGGCGCACCGCGCACGCACAACGAATCCGCAGAAGCCCCGGCCTTCAGGCCGGGGGTTTCTTTCGGCAAGAACGCTCGAATCGTCCACTGAGCGTGTCGTGCGATTGTCATCCTGAGGTACCCCGAAGGATCTCCCGCGCTCAGAGATCCTTCGGGGTACCTCAGGATGACGTTCGATTGCACCTGATGACTGCAAGTGCCAGCGCGACTCAAAGCACCACGGACATCAACACCTCGTGCAGCGCCGCATCCGTCGTCTGCCACCATAGTTGATTGTGATGATGCACGGTGCACAGCGCTGCCCGCCCCACAAACGCCAGCATGAAATCGCTCGTCCGCAGGTTCGCGAGCAGCGGCATCAACAACGCCTCGAGCGCATCCCGCTCCCCCGGTTCAAACGCGATCGCCGACCCGTTCACGCGCCCCGCGAGCTGCGTCGCATCCACGCCGATCGCCGCCAGCGCCGCCGGCATCCACTCCTTGCTCCCCAAGTCCAGTTCGTAAGACCAGTGGCTCATCGGCATGAGCCACGCCGTCCCGGGCACGTGATTCGTCCAGACATCTCCCGCCAGGCGCGCGAGGTTCGATTCGTAGGGCGGGTCGACGTGCCGCACGTACTCAAGTGCCTCGGAACGGATCGACGCATCGGGCGGACCGATCCACCCCGCGTAGCGCACGTCCGCCGCGCGCGGAAAGCCGAACGCGCCGCTGTTGTGGTAGAGCGAGCGAAATCCATCCGCCTCCATGCGTTGCAGGACCCGCTCGTAATCGACGATCGTCGGCACGGTCGCATGATACCAGCGGACGCGGCGCCCCCTACAAACGTGCCTGATGGCCGTCTCCCCACGCCAGGGCGATCGCATGTGGACACTCCAGTAGGGGCAAACCTTGTGTTCGCCCGCATTTCGGATGCGCAGCAAAGGGCGAACACAAGGTTCGCCCCTACACAAGCGCGGACATGCGATTGCCCTGCTTCCCACGCACCGGCAAGGACTTCGACATTATTCTCATGTTCTTAAGAACATGAGAATAAAGTGCCTCTCGCGCCCAGCGTGCGGTGCTCATGGGCGGTGATCTTCACTGTTTTCCGCCGCCCGGAATGGTGGGTTATCGTTGACGTCCCCACCGTTGGTCACCTACGCTATCCGCCCGCCACGATGCGACACCGCGTCCCGCGCATCCTCCTGCTGCTGCTGGTCACCGTCTGGTACGCCGCGCTCCTGCCCGGCCACCAGCGCGGCGTGATCCAACTGCCCGGCGCGAATCCGGCCGGCGCGCACGACGGTTGCTGCGAAGAAAACAAGCCGCAGCGCCCGGGCGATCCGGTCCCCGCGCGATCGCCTGCCAACTGCGCCGTCTGCAAGTACATGGGCGCGCTGACCATCGCGCCGCCGCCCGAGCTGGGCATCGCTC
>JBAUGM010000870.1:0-12872 GCA_049679725.1 Tepidisphaeraceae bacterium | reverse complement strand
CCGCACCCCCTCCCGGCATCGCGCCGCTCATCCGCCATGCGGCGTTCCACGCCGACATCGCTTACAATCCCCCACCCTATGTTCGACGCACTTACCGACAAATTTAACACCGTGTTCCGCAGCCTCTCCGGCCGCGGGAAGATCTCCGAAGAGAACATCCGCGAGTCCATGCGCGAGGTCCGCACCGCGCTGCTCGAGGCCGACGTCAACTTCCAGGTCGTCAACGACTTCGTCAACCACGTCGTCCAGAAGGCCATCGGCCAGGAGGTCATCAAGAGCCTCCAGCCGGGGCAGTTGATGGTGAAGATCGTCTACGACGAGCTGCTCGAACTGCTCGGCCCGGTCGACACGCGCATCTACATGGTCCAGCCGGGCCCAACCGTCATCATGATGTGCGGGCTGCAAGGTTCGGGCAAAACGACGACGTCGGGCAAGCTGGCGGCGTACCTCAAGGCGAAGGGGCATCACCCCCTGCTCGCCGCCGACGACTTGCAGCGCCCCGCCGCCGTCGAGCAGCTGCGCGTGATCGGTGAGCAGGTCGGCGTGCCCGTCTACACCGATCTGACCAAGGTCGCCCCCCACGGCGAGGTCGCCCGCGGCGCCGCGACGCTCGTCGCCCGCGCCGCCGTGCAGGAAGCGAAGAAGCTCGGGCGCGACGTCGTCATCCTCGACACCGCCGGCCGGCTGGCGATCGACGAAGAGCTCATGAACGAGCTCAAGGAGATCAATGCCGCCATCAATCCGCAGCAGATCTACCTCGTCCTCGACTCCATGACCGGCCAGGACGCGGTCAACTCCGCCAAGGCCTTCAACGAGCAGCTCGAACTCGACGGCCTGATCCTCACCAAGCTCGACTCCGACACCCGCGGCGGCGCCCTCCTGTCCGCGAAAATGGTCACCGGCAAGCCGGTGAAATTCCTCGGCGTCGGCGAGAAGCTCGACCGCCTCGAAGAGTTCCGCCCCGAGGGCATGGCCCAGCGCATCCTCGGCATGGGCGACATCGTCGGCCTGGTCGGCGAGGCGATGGAGAAGTTCGACCAGGAAGAGCAAGCCCGCCTCCAGGCCAAGATGGAGAAGGGCGAGTTCACCCTCGACGACTTCATGTCCCAGATGACCCAGGTGAAGAAGCTCGGCCCGATGGGGAAGGTCATGAGCATGATCCCCGGGATGAATGAGCTGTCGAAACAGGTCAACATGGGCGAGGGCGACGTCGAGAAACAGATGGGCCAGATGCGCGCCATCTACGACTCGATGACCAAGGAAGAGCGCAAGAACTCCGACCTCCTCGACGCCGGCAGAAGGCGTCGCGTCGCCCGCGGCGCCGGCGTTCAGCTCAACGAAGTCGGCCAGTTCATGAAGCAGTTCGAAATGAGCCGCGACATGATGCGCGCCGTCGGCGGCATGGGGATGATGGGCAAGCTCAAGCTCATGAAAGCCCTCAGCAGCGGCGGGATGAGTAACTTAGGCATGCCCGGCGGGCCGATGCTCAAAACCAAGCGAAGTGGCTGGCAGGCGCCGAAGGACCGCAACAAAAAGAAGCGGCGGTGACCTCGGACGCGGGGTTATCGAAGAGGTGCGCACTGCACGCCTATAACCACGTCCTGACCTTGTAATCGACGGCACTGTCGCGTCGCGGGACGATCAATCCCCACGGCAATGCCGCGCTTTCCCTTCACATTCACCCGTCGCAAGGCGGTCGCGGCGGTCGTGGTGCTGCTCGTGGGAGGGGCCGTGTGCTTCTTCTTCCTTCGCGGGACCCGTCTCACGCGCGAGCGCGAGTGGAGCTCACAGTCCGCCGACGTCGGCCCGATCCTCTACACGCCGGACGGCAAGACGTTGATCAGCGGCGGCGCGGACCCGGTGCGGCTGTGGGACCCGGCGACGGGAAGGCCCAAAGGGTCGCTCTCGACGTACGGCGCCAGCGCCACCCGTCTTGCGATCTCCCCGGCGGGCAACATCCTCGGGTGCACGCGTTTTCGACGGACCCGCGGGCAGCCGGATCAACAGACGGTCGAGTTCTGGGATCTCGCGACAGGCAATCGCATCACCTCGATCGACGCGCCGGTCATCGCCATCGCGTTCTCGCCGACGAACCCGATCGTCGCGACGGCGACGTACGCACCGGCGAGCACTGGCGTCACGCTCTGGTCGCTTCCGACCATCACGCGCGCCGCGACGCTGCCGCCCATCCCCAACTTCGGCGGCGGGCTGGCGTTCTCGCCGGACGGGAAGTTTCTTGCCGTTGGCGAGATCGGGGCCGTTGAGCTGTTCGACGTCAAGACTCTCGCCTCGATCCGCACGTTCACGGCCCCACCCTCCGGTTATTGTGGAACGCTCGCCTTCTCCGCCGACGGGCAGACGCTCGCCGCGGTGGCCAGCATTACGGCGCCGGCGGTCAGCGCCGCCCTGTGCACGTGGGACGTCGCCACCGCGCGGCCGAAGCTCCAGGTCGACTTCGGCCACAGCGCGCGCGACGCCTCGTTCTCCGCCGATGGCAAGACGCTCGCCGTTCACCTGACGTGGCAAGTCTTCGCTCCCTCGCAACGCATCGACGTCTATGACGTACAGCGCGGCCGGCGCACCGCATCGCTGAGCATCCGCAAGCCCTACACGTGGTCCCTCGCCCTTTCCCCCGACGCCAAGCACCTGGCCGTCGGATTCCTGCCGCTGACGTACACCGTGCCGGCGCAGATCGGCGTGTGGCGCATCGATTGACTCAATCCCGCCCTTGTTATCCGAGAAGTTACCCGAGTTCGATTCTTCGGAATCACTTCCGCATGTCGCGCCGTGCTGCGCGGCCTCTCCAGCACTTGCCATCCTTGTCGAAGCTCCGGACGTTTGAGACTTCGCGGAGCAACGGCATCACCTCGTCGCCCGCGCGGACGCGAAGGCGCACGGCGCGACGCAGGCGGCGATGCGCCCGCCGCTTGTCCCGCTTCTCACTGTCGCTCGTTGTAATGCCAAAGATCGGCGTGTGCCGACGCGATCGTGACATCGACCTCCCGGTTGTGACCTAACCGGGAGCGAAGGCGCGGGATCGTTCATGTCGGTGTGTTGGCATGGTCGTGAGTGGAATCATAGCCCACACCCCTCCCTCACGCCGGTGTCTGAGCCGAAAGGCGAAGACCCGGATCGAAGCGTCGCGTGCTTGTCAGTGCGCGTCCCAACTCACCCTGGCGCACGACCGCGCACGACTCGTCCCCACAAGAATCCGCTTGATCATTAGTTAGGATTTTGTTAGCATCGATCGGGTACCCATCAACCTCAAAGGGAGGACACTTGGTTCCCACGAACAATTCCAAACGCGTGCAACCCCGGTGCAACCGGCCGCGACCGAGCCTTCCCGTTGTCGCACAAGAAGATTCCTGCGGGACGCCCAAACCACGAGCGCGCGTTGACGCCTGTTGACCCCAGTTGACCTGGGTTGACCTGCGTTGACGTTTTCGCGCGATGGGCAAAACGAACCCATTTGCCTTCGTCCGCAACGCTCGCGGCAGACGCGGGGCGCTGGCACAATGCCCGCCCGGGAGGAACACCCCTTGATCGCTCGCGCAGCCATCACCGACGGCAAAGGCAACTACTCGATCGACGATTTTCAAGTCGGCGATCCCGGGTCCGGCGAAGTGCTTGTCCAGATCAAAGCCAGCGGCGTCTGCCACACCGGCCCGCATCGCGGGAGCGGGGATGATCGTCGCGATTGACGTCAACCCGAAGAAGCTGGAGTTTGCCAAAACCTTCGGCGCGACGCACATGATCCTCGCCGACCGAAGTGACGAGGGCCTTATCGGCGCCGCGCGGAAGGTGAAAGCACTGACCGGCGACCGCGGCGCGGACTACGCCTTCGAGTGCACGAGCGTCCCGGCCCTGGGCGCCGCGCCGCTGGCGATGGTCCGCAACGGCGGAACGGCCGTCCAGATCAGCGGCATCGAGGAGAAGGTGACGATCGACATGGAGCTGTTCGAGTGGGACAAGATCTACATCAACCCCCTCTACGGCAAGTGCGTCCCCGAGCGCGATTTTCCCAAGCTCCTGCACCACTACGCGAAGGGCGAGTTGAAGCTCGACGAAATGGTCACTGGCATCTACCCGCTCAACGACCTCCCGCGCGCGTTCGAAGACATGCTCGCCGGCAAGAACGCGAAGGCCGTGCTGACGATGGAGTGAAATCTCTTCCAGTGGCGTGGGCGTCTCCCCCATGCTCTTTTCTTCAACCTGATGCATGGGGGGGACGCCCATGCCACTGAAGACAATGTCCCGCTTCCACACGATCGAAATCTCCGACCCGCGCTTCGAGCACGAGGGGCTGCGCGAGGTCACGTTCAAGAGCCCCAGCCTCCGCGGCCGTGCGGATGTGACACTGTGGCTGCCGCCGGGCGCGGAATCGGCGAGCGACTTGCCGCTGGCAATCCTCCTCCACGGCGTCTACGGCAGCCACTGGGCGTGGACGCGCAGCGGCGGCGCGCACCGCACAGCGGCGGACCTCGTCGCGCGCGGCGAGATCCCGCCCATGGCGCTGGCGATGCCGTCCGATGGCCTCGTGTTCGACGGCAGCGGGTACCTGACGATCGGCGAGCGCGACGTTGAGCGGTACGTCGTGGATGAGGTTCGCGCGTGCGTGGGCGAAGTTGTCAAATCGGTCACCGCGCGCTCGCCCGTGTTCATCGCGGGATTGTCGATGGGCGGGTTCGGCGCACTGCGGCTGGGCGCGAAGTATCCCGATCGCTTCGCCGCGATCGCGGGACACTCGTCGATCACGAATTTCGCGCAGATGGCGAAGTTCGTCGAGGAGCCGCACGAAGCGTACGGTCCGCCGGCGGAGCAGGAGCAGTCGGTGCTCCACTGGATGCTCGCCCACCGCGACCGGCTGCCGCCCATCCGGTTCGATTGCGGCACGGAAGATCCGCTCATCGAGGAGAACCGCCGACTCCACCGCGAACTCGCGACGCACGAGATCCCGCACACCTACGAGGAATTCCCCGGCGGACACGAGTGGCTGTACTGGGAAACGCACGTTGCAGACACCCTGCGGTTTTTCGGACGTTGCGCGCGTCACAACCGCTAAACACCCCCCACCTGTGCGCCGATGAGAAGGGCAGTATGGGCATGTTTTCCGACGAGTTTCCGTTCGCCCGGCGCGAGGCCGAGGCCGAAGAGCAGAACCAGGTCCCCGTCGTCGAAGCGCAGCCGCTGGCGGCCGACGCGTTTCCCGACGATTTCCCGTTCACGACGCGCGAGGCCGCGACGCCCGATTCAGCCGCGGAAACGCGACCGGCGTCCTCCGCTTCCTCTATTTTCCCGCCCGGATTTCCGTTTGCCGAGCCGGATGTCGTGTCCGTCGTCCAAGCCGCGCCCGCGATGACCGAAGCCCGCGCCGCGCACGATGCGCCGGTCGAGGCGATCACATCGTCCGTGGAGGCGCCGGTTCCGGCGCCGGCCCCCACCGCTCCGCTCCCCTTCAAGGACCGCCGCCGCTCGCCGCGGCAGCGCATGAACGCGAAGGCGACTCTGCGCGTCGACAACGTCGGCGGCAATCCCCTCGCCGTCGAGATCGACAACCTCTCGCTCCTCGGCGTCCGCTTCCGCGCCGACCGCCCGCTGCTCCTCAACGACAAGGCCAACATCCGCCTGGAGGTCGGCCCGCTGAAGTGGAACGCGCGCCTGCGCGTGATCAACTGCCTCGAAGGCGCCGGCCGGACGTTCACGATCGGTTGCGAGTTCGTCGGCAACGAACTCGCCCGCGGCCGCGCTGCGGCGTAGGTATTGCGGGGTGCGTGACACGTTTGGCGGTTGATTCTTGAAGAGGCACTGCCCACGAATCTCACGAATCTTCACGAATAAGCAGTAGCGTGGAGCTTTCGCTTTCTCGATTCGTGTGGATTCGTGAGATTCGTGGGCAGAACTGATTCGACGAGCACCCGCCGAAACGGTCGCGCACCCGGTATTGCGCGAGCGAGTGACAGCGGCTTGACCACCTTCGCCGCTCCTCTATCATCGCCGCCTCCACTGGAAACCTGATGCCGACGACCATCGCACCCGCACCGCGCTCCATCGCACAGACGTTCGCCGAGCTGAAACAGCGCGGGCAGATCGCGTTCATGCCGTTCGTCCCCGCGGGTTACCCCGATCTGGAGACGACGATCGCCACCCTCCCCGCGCTCGAAGCGGCCGGCGCGAACATCATCGAGATCGGCATCCCGTTTTCCGACCCGATCGCGGATGGGCCGACGATCCAGGCATCGTTCACGGCCGCGCTGGCGAAGAAGCTGAAGCTGGCGGACGTCTTCGCGACGATCAAGAAAGCGCGGCCGACGGTGTCGATCCCGCTCGTGGCGATGGTGAGCTACAGCATCGTCTACCGCTACGGCCTCGACCGGTTCCTCGCCGCGGCGAAGGATGCGGGGTTCAACGGGTTGATCCTGCCGGACCTGCCCCCGCCGGAGGCGCAGTCCGTCGTCGACAAGGTGCAGGCGGCCGGGCTCGACACGATCCTGCTCGTCGCGCCCACGACGACGGCCCAGCGACGCAAGGAGATCGGACGGCTCAGCAGCGGGTTCGTGTATTACCTGTCCGTCGCCGGCATCACGGGCGAGCGCGAGGAGCTTCCGCCGGAACTCGCGGCGGGCGTGGCGAACATGAAGTCGTTGACGGATCGGCCCGTCTGCGTCGGGTTCGGGATCTCGCTGCCGCGGCACGTGGCGCAACTGAAAGGTGTGGCGGACGGCGCGATCGTCGGTAGCGCGGTGGTGAAGCGAATGACCCAGCATGCAAACGAGGGGGCGCGGAGCATCGCGGAGGCGGTCGGTGCGTACTGTCGAGATCTGCTCAAAGACGTTCGATAGGAAACGTCTCGTCTTCTCTTCCGCTTGCGGCTTCGCGGACCAACCAGTGCGGAGTGAACAGGCGTACCACGCGACTCGATCCGCGAAGCCGCAAGCGGCGCAAGGACCGATAACCGCTGCTTCCAAAATTCGCGCAACCCTCTAACCTGCCCCCGGATAGAGTGTCTGAACGCATGGAGCCGCAGGCGACCGATCCCGATCCCCGTCGTGACCGCTCGCCTTCGGACGGGCAGCTCGTCGCGCAAGCCCTTGCCGGGGCGAAACCTGCGTTCGACGAGCTGATCCGGCGGTACCAGCGGCAGGCCGTCGCCGTCTCCTACCGGCTGTTGGGCAACAGCCAGGACTCGCTGGAAGTCACGCAGGACGCGTTTCTCAAGGCTTTCACGAGCCTGGCCTCCCTGCAGAAGCCGGAAGCCTTCGGCGGCTGGCTGATGCGGATCGTCTCGAACCTGTCGCTGAACTACCGGCGAAGTAGGAAGACCAGGTCGAGCCAGCTCCCGCTCGACGACCTGCTCGGCGCGACGACGAGCGAGCAGACCGATTCCACCGGAGCCACCAGCGAGTGGATGGCCCGCTCGGGTGATCCGGTCCGGCGACTGGAAAGCGAAGAGATGGGCAAGCGGCTCAAGGAAGCCCTCGCCCAGCTCCCCGAAAAACAGCGGCTGGCGATCGTGATGTTCACGATCGACGAAATGCCGCAAAAAGACGTGGCCGAGGCGCTGAACTGCAGCGTCGAGGCGGTGAAGTGGCACGTGTTCCAGGGGCGGAAGAAGCTCAAGGAACTGTTGAAGGAACATCTGTGAGGGAAGCCGTCAGCGATCAGCGGTCAGCCATCAGCCAGAAAAGGCGATGGCTTTCTCTGGCTGATCGCTGATCGCTGAAAGCTGACAGCTAATACATGATCGACGAGCAGCTCGAATTTCTGATCAGCCAATACGCCGACGGCAGCTTGCCGGAGTCGGAGCGTGCGCTGGTTGAACTGCGCCTGCGGGATGATGCCGAGGCGCGGGCGCTGCTCGACGAGTATACGGCACTTGACGCGTCGCTGAAGTCGACGCTTGCGGTCCCCACGATGAACTGGGACCGGTTGGCCGATCACCTGTCCGAGGTCGTCGCAGAGGAGCGAGAGGCACGTGCGACGACCGTCCTCGGCCGGATCGGCGCGTGGGGCAAGCTTGCGATTGCGGCGTGCGTCGTGCTGGCGGCGGGCGTCGCCCTTTGGACGCAGACCAGACCGAACCGCGACAACGACGTCGTCGTGAAGTCGACGAACACGATGACCCCGACCGCTCCCCCTGTCGTCATCGTCCGCGGCCCCGCGCCGCAGGTGGCGCGGGCGGCGCCGGTGATCGTCGTTTCGGTCGGTCCCTCTTCCGATGTCACGCCCGATTGGCGCGCCGCCGAGGGCGTCGTGACCGGTCCCTCCCGCGCCGTGTGGATTGCCAGCGGCTACGACGCCGCGCAAGATACGCAGCGACTGCCGTACTAAAAGCTCGATGCCCGCGCCCGTTTAGCGGCCCCGCTTGCGGGGCGCGGCCACTGGCATCGAGCGCATCCGGACACGCCCCGCGAGCGGGGCCGCTAAACGGCAACCATCTTTCGAACGGAGTCGCGATGCGCCGCCTCTTGTCCGTGCTCGTCATCCTGCTCATCGTCTCCCCCGCTTTCGCCCAATCTTCCTCCGCCCTGATCAACGAAGAGCTTGACAAGATCGTGAAGCTCGCGTTCCCGCAGAACACGCCGCTGCCGCAGGTGATGCAGTCGATTACGAAGGACACCGGCGTCCCCCTCTCGGCCGACCCCAGCGTGTACGAGCTGCTCCCGTGGGGCGAACAGACCGGCCTGACCGTTCAGATCGAGAACCAGACGCTGCGCGAAGCGCTCGCGGCCATGACGCGCACGCTCGGGCTGACGTTCGTGCTCAAGCCGGAGTCGGTGGAGATCCGGCCAATGCCCGCGCTCAAACGGCTCGGTCGGCGCTCGACGCCGGGCGAGTTGGAAGTCCTCAATCTCCTCGCCTCGACGCCGGCGGAGATCAAGGCCGACCGCTCGACGGTGAAGGAACTCCTGGCCACGGTGGACGCGAAGCTCGAAGCGGCCAAGTCGCCTTTCGCGATCGAGGACCGCGCGTTCGACGACACGACCTCCGCGACGCCGGTCGCCGTCGCGCGCAACGCAACGCTCATGGAGGCGCTGGAATCGATCGCCGAGTCGACGAGCGCGACGTGGTACCCGTGGGGCAAGACGATCGTCCTCGTCCCCAAGGAAGAGCACGTCCGCACGCAGCTCGGCAAGGAGATCAGCGTGCGCTACAACGGGGTGGACGTGACGAAGGTTCTCACCGAGCTGGCCGCGCGAGCCGGCGTGCCGTTCACGCTGGAGCCGGGCGCGGTGCAGAACATCCCGCCCGAGGCGCGGAACATCGGCCTGATCCTGGACAACACGAGCATCCAGCAGGCGCTGGAGTACATCGGCGGGTTCACGGGTCTCGCGTACGTGGTGAACGAGAAAGGCGTCTACCTGTTCAACAAGGCCGGCGCCGCCGGGGGCGCGCGCCGCGACCCGATCCTCGCGATCATCCGGCTGGACAGCGGCGCCGAAGTGCTGATCCCCGAATCGGAAGTGCCGGCCGACGTGCGCGAGTATCTCAAGTCCAAGCGCAAGCGCGCGGTCGACGCCCTGCGCGATCAGATGGTCGACGAGGGGTTCAAGCCCACCGCAACGCAACCGGCAACAAAGCCGGCGGAACCCGCGGGTCGCGATCTCTAGCCTAGATTTAGCTGCCACGGCGCATCGTCATCCTGAGGTACCCCGAAGGATCTCGGGGCGAGGCGCGCGAGCCTGAGATCCTTCGGAGTACCTCAGGATGACGGGGACGTCGCGTTACCCGATTGAGAGATCGAGCCCCAGCGTGCCCACGAGCGACTTGAGATAGTCGGGCGACGATGCCCGCACCATCTCAACCTGCGCGCGCTCACGGCGGTGCGCGATGTGAAGCCGCTCGGCCTCGTGGCGCGACGATTCATCGCCCATGAAACCGTTCAGGTAGTCGAGGTGCCGCTTCCAGAGTCGCACGTCGTGGGCCTGCTTTCTTTCCAGCCGCGCGACGTACCAGTCGCTTCCGAGCAGGTACTCGCGCGTGAACATCCGCCGGATCTGCGGATGGTGTGCGTCTTTCCCCTCGTACGACCCGCTCGCCATGATCGTGATCAGCGCCCGCAACGGCGGGCAGGCGTCTTCGATCGATCCGTCGTCGAGGTACGTCTGCGCGACGCGCTGCTGCGCCTCGGCGATGTTCTTGATCCCGTCGACGTACGCTTCCATGTCCTGCGTCTCGGGCTTCAGGATCGGCTCGTCGAACACCTTCGACGGGTGATCGAACAACCGCCCGAAATACCCGCGGACGAAGCGCTCGGTGATGCGGTAGCCGAGCCGGCTCGCGAGGATCGTCTCGCCCTTGTGCGGGAAATCTTTCAGTGGTTCGAGGTAGCCATTCTCAATCATGAAACCCGGCTGACGCTCCTGGTGGTCGAGCCGGCACCAGACCTCCGGCACGAGCAGGCTGACGTCGTGATCGACGCGCACGTTGGGCCCGACGTAACCCGCCGACGTCGAGAAGCCGCCGAGGCCGGTGAGGATGTAGCTGACGAGCGCGTTGTTCAGGTCGACGATCGGGCGCAGCGCGTTGAACGGACCTTTCGTGAGCGCGCCCTCGCTGCCGGCGCCTGTGGTCGACGGGCTCTTGCCGGTGAGCGAGCAGATGAAGTCCATGAACAGCTCGGGGAGTTCCTGATAGTGGATCGGGTTGTAGACCGCGAGCGGCCGGATGTTGTTCTTCGGATCGGGCGGGTTGTTGCGCCGGCCGATCAGGACGGCGTCGACCGGGGTGTGCACGGGCTTGTCCGCGGGGATCGCGCGCGACAGTCGCAGCCCGACTTCGGCGATGTAGCGATCGAGCGGGTTCACCAAGTCCGGGCGATTCTGAAGATAGCGCGGATTCTTCGTCGGCTTGCCGTCCACCAGGCGCGGGCGATCGGATGAGACGACGTACCCCTTCCCGTCCCGCGCCGCGGCCGTCAGCATACCCTTCATCGGCGGCGTGAACTGCTCGAAGTCGGCGACGTGCGCGACGATGTCGCGCGCCTCCTCGGCCGAGAGCGGCTGGAAGTTGGAGATGAAGTTCGCCGTCTCCGCGAGGTCGCGTTCCGTCTGCTCGTCGAAGCCGCGGTGGATCGCCTCATCGGGGCGCTGGAAGAGCCGGTACTCGCAGTTCTCCGCGAACTTGTACGCCGGCGCGTTGCGCCCGGGCGGCAGGTTTTGTAGTTGCGACGCGGGGATGACGACCGACGCGGTGATGTCGTCCTCCGTCTGCACCTTCGCCGCCGCTGCGAAGTCCTGGCGAAGCTTGAACGTGCGCCAGGCGTTGCCGGGGAGCAGCCCGACGCGCAGGTACGTTCCGACGAGCTTGCGGCCGTCGAGCTTCAGCTCGTGGCCGGGAAAGCCGTTGACGACGTCGACGCTGAAATGATTCTCCCAGTCGTCGCCCCATTCCTGCTTGTGGAAGCGCTTGATGATGAACAGCATCGCCAGCACGTAGTTCGGGATTGACGCGAGCCAGCGATTGTACTCATCCGTGAACTCCCCTGACGGCGTGAGCAGCTTGATCACGCTGCCCAGCGAGCGCGCAGGCGCGAGGAGCGGGCGGCTGGCGCCCGTCGGATACTCGGGCCTGTCCGGCGAATCGGGACGCCAGCGTTTGGCGAACTCATAGGCCAGGATCTCGCGCACCTTCGCAAGGTCCTTCTCCGCGTCGGCGACGAAGATCGGGCCGTAGAGCATGTAGTCGCGCAACGATTTGCTGATCTCGCTCTTCCCCCCGCCGCTGACGGTGCACGGCTTGTGGCAGAACGTGCCCTCGCCCGCGGTGCCGATCAGGCGCCAGCTCGGCGCGCCGGGGTGTTTTTCGAACCGCATCTTGCCGCCCCAGGGCGACATGTAGACGTGATCGGGCTGAAGCGGGATCGTCTGCTCCTTGCCGTCGGCGCCGGGCCACCAGATCTGCTGGCGATCGACGCTGGCGCGCGAGGTTTCGGGGATGTAGATGAGCTGCGGGAAGCGCTTGTCGACGCCGTACCCTTCGGGGCGCACGTCGATGAACGACGCGTACTCGCGCGCGACGTCCGTGAACGTCCGGCCCGTGCGCAAGCTGCTGCCGCTGGGGCTGTATTCGGTGCCGAGGCTCCAGCTTGGGAACGCCAATGCCCCGCCCGAATGCTCTTCCTCCACGTTGCCGTACAGGTTCGCGGCGTAGCTGATCTGCGTCTTCACTTCCTTCTTGCAGTAGCCGTAATAGTTGTCAGCGATGAGCGTGACGATGACGCCCGCGCTCGTCCGGCAGGTGAGCTTGAACGCGGAGCCATCGTTGTACTTCTCGCTTTCGTCGCGCCAGCACATGCCGTCGCGGCGCTGGCGCTCGGTGGCCTGGTCCCAGTGCGGCAGGCCGAGCTCCTTCTTCGTCAGCTCGACCAGGTGCGGCGCGAGGATGACGCAGCCGGTGTGACCCGTCCAGTGCTCGACGTCGAGCCCCGCGTCGTTCTCCGCCAGCTCCGGGTCGCCGGCGTTGCCGAAGATCGATTCGACGAAGTCGAGGTTGCTCACGAGCGAGCCGGGCGAGAAGAACCGCACCTCCATCGTCTTGCTCGTGATGACGCCCGACACCTCGGGGCAAACGAGCGGCCGCAGGAGCAGCGAGACGAACGCGCGCGCCGGCTGCGGCTCGCCCGCGGTGTACGGAAGGGTCATCAGGTCGTCGGGCGGGTTCATGGCGCGGCGGAACATCTCCGCGAAGACGCGCTTCGACACCGCTTTCTTGTCGCCCGGGATGGGCAGGCCGCCCTCGGCAACGTGAAACGTCCCCTGCGTCGTGCGGCGGTCGCTCCTGGGGTTGTGCAGGACGCCGTTGCGCACGCGGTAGCTCGTGAGGAGCGGGCCCGCGTGCGAGTCGCCGTGGCGCGGGAGCGACAGCTCACGCGC
>JBAUGM010000869.1:0-4729 GCA_049679725.1 Tepidisphaeraceae bacterium | reverse complement strand
CGCCGGCCTCTTGTTCGAACCGATGCCGCCTCCAACTCGCTTGATGACGGCCGCGCGACGCAGCCTGGCGCGTCGCTGCTCCTCACCCTGCTGTTCCTCACGTTCGTCGCCAATTCCATCGCCTCCGCGGCGTCGAAGGATCTGGGCGGCGGGTTCAAGGATCACGGCGTCGCCTCGCCCATCAGCAACCACCGCGGCACCGTCGCCACACTCGACGGCGACGGCCGTAACGTCGTCCTCGTCTGGCTCTTCGACCACCGCGGGGGATACGCGCTGCTCCTGATCGACGCCCAGACCGGCAAGGCCGAGCAGTTCCCCATGCCCTTCCCCGCCGGCGATGCGGTGTACGCGTCGATCCTCTCCAGCGCAAATAAGTTCTACACGCAGTTCAACAGCCATTTCGTCGAGTTCGATCCGGTCAAACGCGCGTTCACATTCAGCCACGCGACCACGCCGCAGATGGCGATGGGCATGACGGAGGACGACGACGGCGTCATCTGGTCGGTCTCCTACCCCGACAGCGGCGTCGTCTCGTTCGACCCCAAGACGCGCGCGTTCGTCGACTACGGTTCAGTTCACCCGGAGAACTGGAAGCAGTACCAGCGCCACGTGGCCGCGGACGACGCGGGGTGGATCTACTTCGGCCTGGGGAACACGGCCAGCCAGATCATCGCGTTCGATCCCAAGTCGCGCAAGGCCACGCCGATCGTCGCCGACGCCGATCGCAAGACCGGCATGGCCTACGTCGTGCGCGACGTGAGCGGCAAGGTCTACGGCCAGAACCTGCGCGCCGACGACGGCATCTGGTACGAGTTGCACAAGGGCGAAGCGAAGCGCATCGACAAAGCCCCATCACTCAACGCCAAGCCGATCATCACCGGGAACCAGGCGCTGTTTCACGCCACGTTCCCCGACGGCAAGCGCATCAAGAGCTGCGACCTGCTCGAGCGCAAGCTGACGATCGAAGACCCCAAGTCGGGCGACGTCAGGCAACTCCCGTTCGAGTACACCAGCGAGGGCGCCGGGGTGATGGGCGTCGAGGCCGCGCCCGATGGAACAATCACGGGCGGCACCTACTTCCCCATGCGCGGGTTCAGCTTCGAACCGAAAAGCGACACGTGGGCGAACCGCAAGGCGTATGGACAGTTCAACGCCGTCGCGCGGCAGGGAGATCGCTTCTTCTTCGGCGGGTATCCGGGCGGATTCCTGCTCGAGTGGGACCCGGCCGTGCCGTGGACGAACACCGTGAAGAACGAGCCCGGCCACAACCCGCAGTTCCTCACCGACTGCACCCCCACGATCCACCGCCCGCACAAACTCCTCGCCCACCCCGATGGCAAGACGATCATCCTCGCCGGCACGCCCAACTACGGCTACACCGGCGGCGGACTGCTCTTCTGGGACCGCGCCACGCGAACGCGCACGCTGCTGACGCACGAGCAGATCATTCCGAATCTCTCGACCAGCGCCCTCGTACCCCTCGAGGGCGGCAAACTTCTCGCCGGCACGACGACCAGTCCCGGCACCGGCGGCGAACAGAAGGCCAAGGAGGCCGAGCTGTACGTGATGGACATGGCCGGCAAGAAGGTCGAGTGGCGCAGCGTCGTCATCCCCGGCGCGCAGTGGTACACGGACCTGTGCACGACATCGTCCGGCCTCGTCTACGGCGTCGCCGACCGCAAGACGTTCTTCGTCTTCGACCCCGCCAAACGCGCGATCGTCCACCAGGCCGACGTCGAGCCCACGCTCGGCCTGACGTCGTTCGAGCAGTCTCCCCGCGTCTTCGTCCCCGGCCCCGCGGGCGAGATCTACATGGCGTTCGCGAAGGGCATCGTCCGCGTCGAACCGGAGGCGCACAAATTGACCCTCCTGGCCGAGTCCCCCGTCCCCATCGAAGCCGGCGGCGCTTACCTCGACGGCCGGATCTACGTCGCGAGCGGGTCGCACTTGTACAGCTACAAGGTCGAGTGATCGCTTTGTCACTATATCGCCAAGTGCTCAAGGGCGATCGCAAAGGGCAGCACAGTATTCGCATCAACGATCAGTATCGGATTTGCTTCACGTGGACGAGAACGGGCGCGGCGGGTGTCGAGATCGTCGACTATCATTGAGACGACCCACATGTTGAACTCACCATTTCATCCGGGCATGTTTCTACGCAGGCTGCTTGACGAGCACGCCATCACCCAAACTCGCTTGGCGCGCCACATCGGTGTTCAGATCGCCGTTATCAATCAGATCTGTAACGGCAAGCGTGGGATCTCACCTGCCATGGCCATGAGGCTATCGCGAGCGCTCGGCACGTCACCCCAGCTGTGGCTCAACCTTCAGACGGCATACGACCTTCACCGTACGGACGTGAAGCGACGGATCACACCGTTGATTCGCGTCGCGTAGTAGGCCACAAGCCGCCGGGATTGCCAACCGTCGAACGCGAAAGAGATGAGGTCACGTAGAACCGTTCACTCCACCGTGGGCGGGGTGCGAGGCGCCTCGGTCGTCGCGGCATCGGCGCCTTCGCGCAGCGCCCTCCAGATCGTTTCCAGCAGTGACTCGACGCCTTGCCGCGTCGCGCCGGAGATCGCGAAGATCTCTTTGTCGGGCAGCTCGGTCAGCAGCGCGTCGAGCGCTTCGTTGTCCGTCGCGAGGTCCAGCTTGTTGGCGGCGATCAGCTCGCGCTTGTTGGCCAGCTCCGGGCTGAACGACTCCAGCTCCCCGCGGATCTTGCGATAGTTGTCGGCGGGGTTCGAGCCGTCGGGTGGATAAAGGTCGAGCAGGTGGACGATTGTTTTCGTCCGCTCGATGTGGCGCAGGAAGGCGTGGCCCAAACCCGCGCCGTGTTGTGCGCCTTCGATCAGGCCGGGGATGTCGGCGAAGACCATCCGGCGCTCGCCGATGAGGCTCACGATGCCGAGCTGCGGCTCGAGCGTCGTGAACGGGTAGTCCGCGATCTTCGGTCGCGCGGCAGAGACGACGCTCAGCAGCGTGCTCTTGCCAGCGTTGGGCATGCCGACCAATCCGACGTCGGCGATGAGCTTCAACTCAAGGCGCAGGTTGCGCTCCTGCCCTTCCGTGCCGGGTTCCGCGAAGCGCGGGGTCTGGTTGGTCGACGATTTGAAATGCACGTTCCCGCGCCCGCCCTTGCCGCCCCGCGCGATGACGACTTGTCTTCCCGGCGCGTCGAGGTCGGCCAGCAGCGTGCTGTGATCGGTGTCGAAGATGAGCGTGCCGGGCGGGACGTTGATGACGAGGTCTTCGCCGCTGGGACCGTACATCTTCTTGCCCATGCCCGCCTCGCCGCGCCGGGCCTTCCAGTGGTGCCGGCCGGAGAAATCGAGGAGGGTGTTCTTGTTCACGTCGGCGACGAACACGACGTCGCCGCCGTCGCCCCCGTCGCCCCCGTCAGGGCCGCCCTTGGGGATGAACTTCTCGCGGCGGAACGACACGCACCCCGCCCCGCCGTCGCCTGCTTTGACACGAATGACTGCTTCATCAACGAACATGGCGGGGATTGTAGCGGGTCAGTGGTCGCACGCGACGTATCCCTGCACCACCGAATGAGATTGAGTCGCGCGGGCCAGCAAGATAGGGTACTCGGCGGGTCCACTTTCCGGGAAACTCATATGATGAATCGACGTCGATTCGGCCAGTGCCTGGCGGCGAGCGCGGGCGCGATTGGGTTGGCAAACGTCCCCTCCGCGCGCGCCGGCGAGGCCGTTCGCACCGCAGCGACCACTTCCGCCGTCAGTTCACCAGCCGAGGCCGGCGATCTGTCGCGCGTCGCGTGCGTCGCCGACTTTGAAGAGCTCGCGCGACTGAAGCTGCCGCGCGCAACGTTCGACTACATCACGGCCGGCTCGACCGACCAGATCACGCTGCGCGAGAACGTCGCGGCATTCGGGCGGATCAAACTGCTGCCACCCATCCTGATCGGCGTCGACAAGGTCGACCCGTCCACCACCGTGCTGAAGCAGCGGATCGACTTGCCGATCCTGCTCGCGCCGGTCGGCGGGCAGCGCATGTTTCATCCCGACGGCGCCGTGGCCGCCGCGCGTGCAGCGGGAAAGGCGGGCACGATCTATGGGCTCAGCACCAGCGCGTGCAGCAGCATCGAGGAGGTGGCCGCAGCCGGCACGGGGACGAAGTGGTTTCAGCTTTACGTTCCGAAAGACCGCGAGGTCGCCGAGCAGTTGGTTCGACGCGCCGAGCGGGCCGGGTATGGCGCGATCATCGTCACCGTCGACCTCGGCGAGCGGAAGGACGCTGACCTTCGGCACCGATTCGCGCTGCCGCACGACATGCTGCTGAAGCACCTGACCGACACGGGCTTCAAGGTCGATCCGCAGTTGAGTTACCCGGACCTGATCGCCTACAACTCGACGCTCTGGGATAAGTCGCTGTCGTGGGACATCTTCGCGTGGCTGCGCGACCGCACGAAGCTGCCGATCCTCGTCAAAGGCGTCCTTCGTCGCGAGGACGCGCAGAAAGCAGCATCGATCGGCTTGGATGGCATCGTCGTGTCGAACCACGGCGGGCGACGGCTCGACGGGATGCCGGCGAGCATCGATCGGCTGCCCGAGATCGTCGACGCGGTCGGCGGGCGCATCGAGATCCTGCTCGACAGCGGCGTTCGGCGCGGCACGGACGTGCTCAAGGCGATCGCGCTGGGCGCGAACGCGGTGCTCGTCGGCCGGGCCTACGCGTGGGCGCTCGCTGCGGGCGGCGAAGC
>JBAUGM010000868.1:0-1528 GCA_049679725.1 Tepidisphaeraceae bacterium | reverse complement strand
GGCCAGATCGCCCCCTTCGGCGTCCCCGGGGGCGGCGGGGGCATCGGGCCCAAGGCCAACTTCGTCGGCATCTCCGGCAACGCCCGACGCGTCGTCTACGTCTGCGACGCCACCGGCACCATGCTCGGCCTGAAGTTCAAGCTCCTCCAGAAACAGCTCTACAAAGCGATGGACATCCTCAAGCCCATCCAGGGGTTCAACGTCATCTTCTTCAAGGGCGGCGACAGCGACGCGGAGTGGAGCAACCCGTTCGCCGAAGAGCTCGTCGTCGCTAACCCGCAGAACAAGCAGAAGGTCCGCGGCTTCATCGAGACATTCCAGGTCGTCGGCAAGGGGACGAACCCGTTGCCCGCGCTGCGCCTGGCGTTTGCGCAGAAGCCGCAGCTCGTATACTTCCTGACCGACGGCGAGTTCAACAACGTCGTGGGCTACGACCAGGTGCTCGCCGAGGTGCGCAAGCTCAACGCCGACAAGAGCGTCAAGGTCAACACGATCGCCTTCATGAGCGAGGACGAGAAGGCCGAGCAGGCTTTGCAAACCATGGCCCGCGAGAACGGCGGGCGCTTCGTGAAGGTGAGCGATCGGGATTTGGAATAGCAGACTGGATTGAACCGCAGATGAACGCAGATGAACGCGGATGAAATACGAAATCTGGGATCTTCGATCTTGTCTTATCCGCGTTCATCTGCGTTCATCTGCGGTTAAAACTCTTCCGCCGAAATGAGAGGGATCGGATCCATGCGCCAATACGCGACTTCGAGATTCAGACTGCTCGTGCTCATCGGCCTGATGACCGCGGCGGTCGTCACGGCCACGACCAGCTTCGCCCAGGCGCCTCCCGCGGGAGCCGGCGCGGGCGCCGCCGCGGCGCCAAAACCGCCGGGGTTATTGCAGCTCATCACCGGCCACGTCGACGCCGTGACGATCACGATCTGCATCCTCTCGATCATCGGCCTCACGCTGATCATCCAGGGGTTCATCAAGAACCGCGCCAGCGTCTTCATGCCCGAGGCGACGACGAACCAGATCCGCGAGATGATCGCGGCGAGAAAGTTCAAGGAGCTGATCGACTTCACCGAGAACGATCCGAGCTTCATCAGCCGGGCGCTCAACCCTGCGCTCAAGCGCGCCCCCAGCTTCAGCAGCATGAAGGAAGCGATGGAGACCGCGATCGGCGAGCAGACGGCGGAGCAGTTCCGGCGAATCGAGTACCTCAACATCATCGGCAACCTCGGCCCCCTGCTCGGGCTGCTGGGCACGGTGCTGGGGATGATCTACGCGTTCCAGGCCGTCGCCTCGACCGGCGGGCAGGCGGACGTGAGCGCACTGAGCAACGGCATCGCCGTCGCCCTGGCGCACACGTTCATGGGGCTGTTCCTGGCCGTCCCGTGCCTGGCGGCGTTCGGCATCCTGCGCACGCTGGTGGATCGCTTGACCGTGCGCGGCGCGCTGGTGGCGGAAGAGCTGCTGCTCATGATCAAGCCGCAGGAAGCCAAACCCGCCGCCGCCGGCGCGCTGGCGGCGCCCA
>JBAUGM010000867.1:0-3787 GCA_049679725.1 Tepidisphaeraceae bacterium | reverse complement strand
ACATCGGGCCATCCAAGAAGCTCGGCTGGCGCCTGGGCGCGCAGGCCTACACCTTCCGCGCCCTCCCCCTCCTGGACACGATCGACGTCGTCAAGTCCCTCAACCTCCGCTACCTCGAAGCCTACCCCGGCCAAAAGCTCAGCAAGGAAGACCCGACCAGGTTCGACCACAACTCCACGCCCGAGCAGCGCGCCATCGTCAAGCAGAAGCTCAAGGACGCCGGCGTCGTCCTCATGAACTACGGCGTCGTCGACCTCCCCAAAGACGAGGCCGGCTCGCGCAAGGTCTTCGACTTCGCCAAGGACATGGGCGTCCAGACGATCGTCACCGAGCCCAAGCTGGACGCGTGGGACACGATCGAGAAACTCGTGAAGGAGTACGACATCAAGGTCGCGATCCACAATCACCCGAAGGACCACTACTACTGGGACCCCGACCAGGTCCTCCAGGCCATCAAGGATCGCGACCCGCGCATCGGCGCCTGCGCCGACACCGGGCACTGGCAGCGCTCGGGCATCAAGCCGATCGACGCGCTGAAGAAGCTCGAGGGGCGGATCATCTGCTGGCACTTCAAGGACCTCGACGCGTTCGGCAAGCGCGAGGCGAAGGACATCGTCTGGGGCACCGGCGTCGGCGACGCCAAGGGCATGCTCGCCGAGGCCAAGCGCCAGGGCTTCAAGGGCGTGATCGCGATCGAGTACGAATCCACCACCGGCCAGGAGCTCGTGGACAACGTCCGCAAGTGCATCGAGTTCTACGACGCGACTGCGAAGGAACTGGCGGAGTAATACGGATCAGGGTTGAATCGCACACGTTTCAAATCCTGATGCGCATAAGTCCTTTTGCGCAAAAGTCATGACAATCGCGCAAAAGGAGTTACGGCAAAATCTGCTCGGCGCGAATCTTTTCGCATCGTTTTTCTGGGCATTTCGCGAGATTCCGAAATTGTCGTGCGCGATTGTCACGACGATCGCGCACGGATGGCGGGTGTCGATAGGCGCGCACCCGCGCGCCGGTCATGAGTCGTGCCTCGTCACGCCGGTGTCTGAGCTGTAGGCGAAGACCCGGATCCCGAGTGCGCGAACAATCCGGGTCTTCGCCTACCCGCTCAGACACCGGCGTGGGGAATGGAGAGCGAGCTCCTTGACAATGGAACCGAACGCAATGTTCCTGAATCTTCCATGGCGAGGTGGCCAGATGTTCCTGAATGTTCCATCGTCCGCGCGCCGCGCGCTTGCCCAGACCGCCGAAAGGTGCCGAAAACTTCCGAAATGTTCCGGGATACTCCCAGGCACGCAAAATGACAAAACGAACCCATTTCGCCCGCCCAGAACGCGGGCTTGCCACTTCGCTTCGACGAGATCAGTCGAGTCGTGGCAATCGCTCGCTCGCTTCGATCCGTCCTCCGCGCCTCCAGCCGATTGCCTCCCACCCTCGCCAAGCTATGCTTCCTAGCACCACCGTTAGGAGATGCCTGTGACCCTGCGCCGTTCCCGTCCCATCGTCGTCGTCATCACCCTCGCCCTGCTCGCGCTCACCTCCATCGCGCGGGCCGACTTCACCTTCATCCACGCCTCCGACCCGCACTTCAACACGAAGGAAGGTCCCGGCACGAACGCCGGCAACGACGCGGAACGCTACAAGGAAATCTCCGCGCTCAATCCCCAGCCGAAGTTCATCGTGCAGACGGGCGACATCGTCGAGATCGGCACGGTCGAGGAGTACGACGTCCTCCGCCGCACGCTCGCCGACAGCTTGAAGATCCCGCTCTACAACGCGCCCGGCAACCACGACGTCCGCTGGAACCCGATCGGCAAGGAGGGCTACGTCAAAGGCGTCGGTCAGCCGCTGTACCAATCGTGGGATTACGAGAACGTTCACTTCGTCACGCTCGACTCGACCGTGCTGCTCCAGCACTGGGGCCACATCAGCAAGGACCAGCTCGACTGGTTGAAAGCGGATCTCGACAAGGTCGGGAAAGAGAAGCCGATCATTATCGGCTTCCACCACTGGATCGGTCGCGACACGGTGCAGACGGACAACGAGCAGCAGTTGATGGACCTCGTCGCGCCGTACAACGTCGTGCTGTGGCTCCAGGGCCACGGGCACTCGGACATCCAATGGAACGTCAATGGCGTGCCCGCGATCATGCAGAAGGGGCTGTACCAGGGTTCGTATTCCGTCATTGACGTCACCGCCGACACGATGAAGGTGCGCCGCCGCGCGATCGGCGCGGCGAAGAAGAACAGTGAGTTGGTGCGCGACAAGTCGGTGCCGAACGAGCCGGAAGTCACGTGGACCGACCTGATGACGATCCCGCTGAAGAAGCAGACGCCGCCGAAGTGGGATGCCACCGTCAGCCTTGGCGACAAGCTCTCCATCTCCGCCAAGCGCGGCGACCTCCCCGATGACGCCAAGCTCGGCTATCGCGTCAACTCCGGCAAGTACATCGACATGACACCCAAGGGCGATGAGTGGGTCGCCGAAGCGCCGACCAAAGACCTCATCGCCGGCGAGCAGGTGATCACCGTGCAGGCGCTGCTGGCCGACGGGCGCGCGTACCAGAAGCCGCTCAAGCTGATGGTCGAACAGCCCGGCGCACCCAAGGCGCTGTGGAGCGGGAACCTGAAGGGCGCGATCCAGTCGAAGCTCGTTCGCGCGGGTGACAACCTCTTCGTCACCACGATGGGCGGCGACCTCGTCGGCCTCGATCCGAACACGGGCGACGAAAAGTGGCGCGTGAAAACGGAAGGCCCCGTCTTCTCCACGCCGCACGTCGACAACGGCGTCGTCTACTTCGGCTCGACCGATCACCAGGTCTATGCCGTCGACGCCAAGACCGGCGACGTGAAGTGGAAGACGAAGACCGAGGGCGGTGTGTTCGCGGGCCCGGCGGTCGCCAAGGGCATCGTCGTCATCCCGTCGGTCGACAAGAAGATCTATGGCCTCGACGCAAACACCGGCGATGTGAAGTGGACGCTCCCCGTCGACGGCATGGTCCAAAGCAAGTGCGCCACCGACGGCGAGCGCGTCTTCATCGGCGACTGGGTCAACACCCTCCGCGCCATCGACGTCGCCAGGGGCGAAGAGATCTGGGCGGTGAAGATGGGCCGGACGAAGGACGGCCGGATCGCCACCCCCTACTCGCCCGCCATCAGCTCACCGGCGGTCGGCGACGGGAAGGTCTACGTCACGACGAACGACGGCGTGATCCACGCCCTCGACGCGAAGACCGGCCACATGGCCTGGGAGTGGTGGGAGAAGGACAAGAACAAGCTCGGCTACTCCGGCCCGCTCTTCCACGACGGGAAGATCTACATCGCCATCGGCGACGAGGGCCGAACCTTCTGCATCGACGCCATGAAGGGCGAGCTGCTCTGGCAGTGCGACACCGGCAGCGTGATCTACGACTCCAGCTTCGCCTTTGCGGGCGGAAACGTCTTCATCGGCTGCGTGGCGGGTGAGTTCAACGCGATCGACGCGAGCAGCGGGAAGATCGTGTGGAAGTACCGCTTGGCCCCGGGACATCTCCTCGCCTCCCCCGCGACGGACGAAAAGAACGTCTACATCGGCACGATGAGCGGCCAGATCATCGCCCTGCCGGCGAACGTCCCGGCGGTGGCGCAGACGCGGGCAGAGTAGAAGGAACATCCTCCCTCTTCCCGGTACTCGGGGGAGAGGGCGGGGGAGAGGGGCAAGGGGCGTACGATGTCGCACACCGTTCGATTCGCTGATCCGTGCATTCCTGCGAATCGAACGGTGCTCGGTCCGCCGCGCCGCTCGCCCC
>JBAUGM010000866.1:0-2608 GCA_049679725.1 Tepidisphaeraceae bacterium | reverse complement strand
GCTTCGCGCCTTCGCGGCGCATCCCCGTTTGACCCCCGCCTCCTTCTCGACTAGATTCCCCGACCCACCCGGCAGATTCCGACGTATTGTCTCTGTCAGGTCCCGAGTGTCAGACAGATAACGTTTCCCCGCTTTTCCAGCGATTATTGAAGGACGAGCCCGATGCGAGCGAGCGATATCCGTAAAGGCCAGGCCGTCATCATCGACGGCAAACTCATGGTCGTCACCAACGCCGACCACAACACCCCCGGCAACCTCCGGGCGAAGGTGCAGTTCAAGCTGCGCGACGTCGCCAAGGGCACGATCCAGGACAAGCGCGTCGGGGCCACCGACGACATCGAGACGACCAACCTCGACACCCGGCAGGTCGAGTACCTCTACTCCGACAATGACGGCCATGTCGTCATGGATCTGGAGAACTACGAACAGGATACCATCCCCAAGGACGTGTTCGGCGACGACATCCTCTACCTCAAGCCCAACACCCAGCTCACCGCCCAGTTTCATGAGAGCAAGGTCGTGAGCTACCAATTGCCCGCCACCGTCGACCTGCAGGTGACGGACACCGCCCCCGGCATCAAGGGCGCGACGGCGACCAACCAGATGAAGGACGCCGTGCTGGAAACGGGCCTCAAGACGCGCGTCCCCCCGTTCATCGAGCAGGGCGAGATCGTCCGCGTCAGCACCAGCGGCGGCGGGTACCAGAGCAGGGCGTGATGCCGCTGCCGCGGAAATCCGAAATCCCAAGCACGAAGCACGAAACAAATCTCAAGCACGAAGAAGAAAGCTTCAAACGAATTTACCGTTTGGAGCTTTCCTCTTTTGGATTTGAGATTTGTTTCGGATTTCGTGCTTGGGATTTCGTGCTTCCGCGAAAGCGGCCTACTTCTTCTTCGGCGCGAACGCCAGGACATTCACCGGCGTGGTCCCGCGCCCCTGCCCGTCGCCGTATTGAATCGCCATGTTGACCAGGTTCTTCGCCTGGTCGATCGCGTCGACGAGGTTGAGCCGGTTGGCGAGCCCCGCGGTGATGGCGGCGCTGAAGGCGCAGCCGCTGCCGTGGGTCTTCTCCTTCGGCTGCGTCTTGGCGGCGAACTCCAGAAACTCTCGGCCGTCGAAGTAGAGGTCGACCATCTGATCCCCCGCCTCGATCCCCTTGATGACGACCGCATTCGCCCCGGCGCCGATGAGGCGCTTGGCCGCGTCCTTCGCGACGGCGATCGTCGGCTCGATCCGTTGCACGCCGGTGAGGGCTGCCGTCTCGCGCAGGTTGGGCGTGATGACGGTGGCGATCGGGAAGAGCTTGCGCCGCATCGCGTCGACCGCATCGTCTTTCAATAACGCATCGCCGCTCTTGGCGACCATGACGGGATCGCACACGTACGGCGACAGCTTGTTGCGCTTCAGCGAATCCTCGACCACCTCGATGATGGCGCGCGAGCCGAGCATGCCGGTCTTCGTCGCATCGGGCTGGATATCGCCGGCGGTGTGGTCGATCTGCTCGCGAACGAGCGAGGGTTCCATCTCGACGGCGCGGTGCACGCCGAGCGTGTTCTGCGCCGTGACGGCGGTGATCGCGCTCATGCCATAGACGCCGAGGATGGAAAACACCTTGAGATCGGCCTGAATGCCGGCGCCGCCGGAGGAGTCGGACCCGGCGATGGTCAACGCGGTTTTCATGCGTGGTTGAACCTTGTGGGAGAGGAGGGACCGGTGGAAATGTATCGGGGCGGGCATGAGCAGGCAAACCGGCGCGAGTGCGCGCGAACATCTCACTCCCTCTTCCCGGTACGCCGGGGAGAGGGCGGGGGAGAGGGGCGAGCGACGTGAAACGACGATGAGCGGTCGATTGCGCACTGACGAATCGGCTGCGGTTCGACATCGAGCGCGGCTGACCCCTCTCCCCCGCCCCCCCTGCCCTCTCCCCCGAGTACGTGGGAGAGGGAGGACGGTCCCCTACTTCCCCGGCGACAGGTCGAAGAGGTAGATCGACCCGCCGAGCACCGCGAGCGGCGCGCGATCGCGGAAGGTTCGATAGAACGGACGCGTCTGCGGCTCCCCGGCGACGCCCTGCAAATACGAGGCACTGACGGCCAGCACGGCGCCGGCTTCGGCAGGCCATCGCTCCTCCCGCTGGTCCAGCTTCGTCTCGCGCACGTCGATCGCTCCAACCCCCCCGACCCCGTAGTGCGCCGGATCGGCGGTGCCGAAGTAGCTGAGGTAGAGTTTGCGGTCCGGATGCTCGCGCTGCCACTTGGCGAGGAGCGGCAGGTCCTGGCCCCAGTCGAGGTTCGATTCGCTCAGCAGCCGCAGCCCGCCGCGCGACCCGCCCGCGGCAGTGTTGAAGAACGGGATGTAGTCCGGGAACGCGCGGGCCGTCTCCGTCGCCAGGCCGATCGCGAGCAGGCCGATGAGCAATCGCCCCAACACCCGCGATCGCCGCCACGCGATCGACGCCGCGATGCCGATCGCGATGAACAGGATCGGGTAGACGGGCAGCACGTGGCGGAACCCCTGATGCGTCTTCGACATCATCGCGATCGCGAGGTACAGCCCGACCGGCAGCGCGAGGCAGGTGATCGTCCAGACCGTCGCCTCGGAGCTGGGT
>JBAUGM010000865.1:0-8431 GCA_049679725.1 Tepidisphaeraceae bacterium | reverse complement strand
ACCTTCCGCACCGCGCGATTCCCCTGCGCAGCGCGCGATTCCCCTGCGCACCGCGCGGATTCCTCGCGCACCGCGCGGAATGCCGCCTTCGCGGGTGGTGGCAGATAAAAACGCCACGGGCGCTTCGCCATCGTCGATCGCGCAGGGCAACCGCGAAATGTGAGGATATCCGGGCTGAATCGATCGTGCGGGTTAAGTCGGTCCTGCGGCCGTCCGATGGAATGGGCGTGCCTTGGTGAGTGAACTGGATCACGTAGTCAGTCGCGGGCGGTGTCGCTCGTGCGCGGGGTCCGGGGCCTGGGGCAACTTTTGATCGCGTGCCGCACTTCGCGCGGCCGCGGCGAAAGGTATCCCATGGACCGGAACTTCTACGGTCGAACGAAGCAGGCCGAGGTCGTCAGCGGCTCGGCCAACTTCGCGTCGTTAATTTCCGCTGGGGCCGCCACGTACGGGCTCACGCCGGCGCAGGCAACCAGCTTTGCCGCGCTCGATACGGCGCTGCAGAGCAGCTACTCGGCGGCCATTACGCCCGAGACGCGCACGTCCGTGACGATCGAGGAGAAGAACCTCGCGATCACGAACATGCGCCGCAACGCGGTCGCCCTGAGCAAGATCATCTACTCCACGGCCTCCGTGACGGATGCGATGCTCATCGCGGTGGGGCTGTTGCCGCGCACCTCGCCGACGCCGGTGCCGCCCACGATGGTGGCGCCGGAGGTGGACGCGGTCGAGGTGGACGGCCGGCTCGTGACCGTCCGCGTGCGGCAGGCGGGTGTCGACACCAAAGCCCGGCCGATCGGAACGGTGGGCGCGTATATTTTCTCGCACGTGGGGCCTTCCGCACCCACGGACCCGAGCGCGTACAAGTTCGAAGGGCTCTGCACCCGCCAGAAGGTGCAAGTGCAATTTTCGAACGACGTCCCCAGCGGCGCCACCGCGTGGATCGCGGCGGCGTGGGTGTCGCAGCGCGGCGGGCAGCGCGGGTTCGCCTGCACCCCGGTGAGCTTCACCATCCAGGGCGGGCCCATCCTCGCGGAGGCAGCGTAGGCGGAAGATGAGGGGGTGGCAAGGTGAGGGGATGACAAGGTGATGCGATGAACGAAACGCGCGACGCAATTTCGGAGTCGGTCACCTTGTCATCTTGTCATCGTGTCATCCCCTCATCCCCGCAGCCCTTGCCCGAGCCGCGCGAAGCGATCACGATCCGCCCGGCGACGCTTGACGATGTGCCGTTCATGGATGAACTGCAAAAGCTGCAGACGAAGCAAGTCGGTTGGATGCCGACGAAGCAGTTCGAGGGGAAGGTCACGGCGGGGCACGTGCTGATCGCGGAAACGAATCGGGTGTCGGGTGTCGGGTATCGGGTGAAGACATTCCTTCCGACCCGAACCCCGAACCCCGAACCCCGAACCCCGAACCCCGAAACCCGAGCTTCTGGGCTACTGCATCGCCAACGATCAGTACTTCAAGCGCGACGACGTCGGGATCATCTACCAGATGAACGTCGCGCCCGGGCACCAGCGCGCTTTTGTCGGGGCGTCGCTGTTGAAGGCGCAGTTCGAGCGCAGCGCGTACGGGTGTCGGTTGTACTGCTGCTGGTGCGCGCAGGACATCGCGGCCAATCGGTTCTGGGAGGCGATGGGGTTCGTGCCGCTGGCGTATCGCGCGGGATCGGAGAAGAAGGGGCGGGTTCACATCTTCTGGCAGCGGCGGATTCGGGCGGGGGATGAGAGTACGCCGTGGTGGTTCCCGGCACAGACGAGCGGGGGATCGATCCGGGAGGACCGGATCGTGCTGCCCATTCCGCCGGGGACGCATTGGAGTGAGGCGAAGCCGTTGGTGTTGCCGGGAGAGAATCGGGTGTCGGGTATCGGGGGTCGGGTGTCGGGTGGCGAGAAGAAGCGCCTGCCCGGTTCGACCCGAAACCCGAAACCCGAAACCCGAACCCCGAGCCCCAAGCCCGGGCCGTTGTCAGGCGCGCTGTTCTTCGCGCCGCCCGCACCGCAGCGGAGCGCGGCGAAGCAAAAGCCGGCGCGCGAGAAGAAGCCGAAGGCGAAGAACGATCCCAAGCTGGTCAGCGCGGCCCGCGAGCTGCGCGACCGGTATTTGGAGCACGTCAACGACCGGATGGTCATCGCGGCCGACGGGAAGTACGACGTGTCGCGCGCCCTCCCGCCGGCAGCGGAACGACCCGCCATCGCCTGCCTCCCCGCGGCGTGACACGCGCGCGCTCCCCGCGCCGCATGTCTTTGCTCGCGCCGTCGTGTGAAGCCGTAACCCACCCCCTGCCCGCACGCGTTCTGCGATGTCGGGCAAATCTTGACTCCGTCCGCCCCTCACGTAGCATCCGCCGCTCGACTTACACCGGAGCATTTCCATGGCCAAGAAGACGGTTGCCGACGTGGACGTGAAGGGGAAGCGGGTGCTGATGCGGGTGGACTTCAACGTCCCGCTGGAGGACGGGAAGATCACCGACGATCGCCGGATTGTGCAGGCGATGCCGACGATCAAGGCCGTCTCAGAGCGCGGCGGACGCGTGATCCTCATGTCGCACCTCGGCCGACCCAAGGGCGGGCCGGAGGCGAAGTATTCGCTCAAGCCGGTCGCGCAACGACTCGCGCAGCTCGTCAACCAGTGCCACGCCGTGCCGAAGCAGAGCGCCGAGGGTCGCAACACAACCGACCTGCACGTCATGAAGGACCCCGCCGAAGCGACGGCCGACACGATGGCGGCCGTGCGTTTCGTCGAGAACTGCGTTGGCCCGGAGGTCGATCAGGCGGCGAGTCAACTGAAGGACGGCGACGTCCTCCTGCTCGAGAACCTCCGCTTCCACAAGGGCGAGGAGAAGAACGACCCGCAGTTTGCGCAGCAGCTCGCGAAGCTGGCCGACGTCTACGTCAACGACGCCTTCGGCACCGCCCACCGCGAGCACGCCAGCACCTTCGGCGTACCGCAACTGCTCCAGGGCAAGCCGCGCGTCATTGGCTTCCTCATCCAGAAGGAGCTGAAGTTCCTCGGCGACGCGATCACGACCCCGCAGCGCCCGTTCGTCGCGATCCTCGGCGGCGCGAAGGTCTCCGATAAGATCAACGTCATCGAGCAGCTCCTCGGCAAGGCCGACCTGCTCCTCATCGGCGGGGCGATGGCCTACACGTTCTTCCTCGGCCAGAACAAGCAGGTCGGCAAGAGCCTCGTCGAGCGCGACAAGGTTGACCTCGCCCGCGAGTTGCTCGCCAAGGCCAAGGGCAAGATCCGCCTTCCCGTCGACAACGTCATCAGCAACGAGATGACCGACACGGCCAAGACCAGCATCGTCGAGGGCGACATCCCCGCCGACATGGAAGGGTTCGACATCGGCCCCAAGACGCGCGAGCTGTACAAGGCCGAGATCGCCAAGTCGAAGACGATCATCTGGAACGGCCCGATGGGCGTGTTCGAGAAGAAGCCGTTCACCGAGGGCACGCGCGCCGTCGCCCAGGCCGTCGCCGACGCCACGAAAAAGAACGGCGCCGTCACCATCATCGGCGGCGGCGACAGCGCCGCGGCCGTCGAGCAGATGCACTTGGCCGAGGCCGTCAGCCACGTCAGCACGGGCGGCGGGGCGTCGCTGGAGTTCCTGGAGAACGGGCATTTTTCGACGCTGGATATTCTGGATTGAGTGCCATGGGCCTTCGGTCGCAGATCCTGACGAATCCCGAAACCGTATCTGACCTTGCGCTTGCGGCCGAGGCGAGATTCAGAGACGGCGAAGCTCTGTTTGCCGAAGCGCGCCATCAGGGATGCGTGTATCTGCTTGGGCTTAGTGCGGAAATGTGGTTGAAATACGCGGCGTTTCGCTGTGCAGGTTCTCGCTTGTCGCAAGACGTCGCATCACTGCTCGGACCGGCGCGCGCCATGATGCGCGTGCACTTGCCTCATGTTGCTCCGGAGACTTACCATAGCTTACGTTTCTGGTGCGAGTATCTGTTGCTCCTTCGACGTGTGCATAGTGCTGTACTTCCGTCCGATGTGGAAGGCAGGCTGAGACACCACGTCGCCAACAGGTTGTTCGAAAACTGGAAGATCGACCTGCGGTACTCATCGGCATTGGTGACCGAGCGAGATTCGTGGCGCGGATACTGCGATGTCGCTTGGGTGAGAGCGAACGTGAGCTTGCTCTGGAGGTAGATATGCCCGTCCGAAGATTCGAGCCAGTTGTGAGCAATGAGCATGCAACGCTTGTCGATCAGCTCGCGCGTGAATGGAACGCGCCAGCCGCGAATGCTTCGGAGCCGCTTATTCTTGAGGAGTTCGATCGTCGCAGCGTTCTGACTCATGTATACGTGGTTTGGTCGCATTGGCGTGGTGTGGATCGCGCCGAGCGATCCGAGATCATTATGGATGCGGCGGAAAAGCGCTTTGGTCCGGCGAAAGCGCTGGAGATTACGGTGGCCATGGGTTTAGAACCCGATGAAGCGCGTCGCATGGGGCTGAAGTTCTAGTGCGCGGCGATGTGTCGCTCAGCAATCTCAACCGCAGACTGTACCGTGGTGAGATCTCCGGCCAACGCGCCAAACTACTCCAACTGCGTGCATCGATGTCGCTGCGGAGCTAGCTATTCCATGATCGATCGTCCCTTCGCCTCGACGGCTTCCTTGATCGCCCCCTCCATCCTCTCCGCCGACTTCGCCAGGCTCGGCGCGGAGATTGCCGAGGTCGATCGCGGCGGCGCGGACTTTCTCCACCTCGACGTGATGGACGGCCACTTCGTGCCGAACATCAGCTTCGGACCCGCCGTCACAGCGGCGACGCGCAAGGCCGCGCCGGGCGCGTTCCTCGACGTTCACCTGATGATCAGTGACCCGATCCGCTATGCGCCGGCGTTCGTCAAGGCGGGTGCGGATGCGCTGACGTATCACGTCGAGGTCGCCGACGACGTCGCGGCCGTTGCGATTGCGCTGCGCAACGCCGGGTGCAAACACGTTGGCGTCACGTTGAACCCTGCGACGCCGGTCGATCGGCTCTGGCCGGCGCTGGATCACGTCGATCACGTGCTCGTGATGAGCGTCGTGCCCGGCTTCAGCGGGCAGCGGTTCATGCCCGAGGTGCTGCCCAAGTGCGAGGCGGTGAAGAAGCGGCTTCGCCCGAGCCAGCGGCTCGAGATCGACGGCGGAGTCAACGCGGAAACGATCCGCAGCGCGCGGGACGCCGGCGTTGACTGGTTCGTCGTCGCCAGCGCCATCTTCGACAAGCCCAACCGCGCCGCGGCCATTGCGGAACTGCGGGCGAAGATCGAATAAGATGGCTGAGCCGCAGATGAACGCAGATGAACGCAGATAAAATGGATTCCGAGACTTCGCTTTTCTCTTATCCGCGTTCATCTGCGTTCATCCGCGGTTAATCTGGATTTGCTTATGTCGCAATTACCCACCAACGAACCCGCCGGCCCGCGCCTGCAGCAGAAGGAAGGCATCCCCGAGGGGCTGTGGATGCGCTGTCCCGAGTGCGAGGACATGCTCTTCCGCAAAGTCGTCGAGGAGGCCCTGCACGTCTGCCCCAAGTGCCAGTACCACTTCCGCATCAGCGCGCGACAGCGCATCGAGCAACTAGTCGATCCCGGCAGCTTCGAGGAAATGTTCGCCGACATCGAGCCGGCCGACCCGCTGCGGTTCGTCGACAAGAAGGCGTACAAGGATCGCCTCAAGCAGGAGCAGGCCAAGAGCGGCAACACCGACGCCGTCGTCTGCGGCAAGGCGTTCATCAAGGGCCGGCCGATCTGCATGGCCGTCATGGACCCCACGTTCATGATGGGCTCGATGGGCAGCGTCGTCGGGGAGCGCATCACGCGCACGATCGAGTTGGCGGCGGAGGAGGGGTTGCCGCTGATCATCGTCAGCTGCTCCGGCGGGGCGCGCATGCAGGAGTCGACCCTCTCGCTCATGCAGATGGCCAAGACCAGCGCCGCTCTGGCACGCCTCGACGAGGCCGGCTGCATGTTCATCAGCCTTCTGGCCGACCCAACGACGGGCGGGGTGACCGCGTCCTTCGCCATGCTCGGCGACTTCATCATCGCCGAGCCCAAGGCGCTGATCGGCTTCGCCGGCCCGCGCACGATCTGGAACACGATCAAGGTCGAATTGCCCGATGGGTTCCAGCGCAGCGAGTTCCTCGAGGAGCACGGCTTCCTCGACTTCGTCGTCCACCGCAAAGATCTCCGCAGCGAGATCGCGCGGCTGGTGGATTTCTGCGGGAAGTAGCAACATGGACAGGGAGAAACGCGATGGCGTTCGGCGATCCTCACGAGGGGCTGCTCAAGGCGATCATCGACATCTTCAACGAGCGTGGCCCCGAGTGGCAGCAGCACAGCGATTCGATCACGAAAGAATTGAAGCACGTCAGTATTGGGGAGCGCGACCACCAAGAACACCAGAGCGCACCGTGAATTCGTACATGTCGCAGCGAACGGACGTCTTCACTCGAGGCACGCCGGGTTCCTATTTGTTGAACGAAGCGTATCACCGGTCGAAGGCGAAGTAGAACTCGGCTTTGCTGCGAAAGGTACGGGCCCATGGCGAGAAAACCTTCAAACCTGAAGGATGTCTACCAGATCAAAGTCACACTTCTCGGCAGCAAGCCCGCGATTTGGCGACGGATGCTACTCCCCTCGGACTTCTCGCTGGAAGAACTTCACTGGGTCATCCAGGCGGCCATGCCCTGGACGAACTCGCACCTGCACCAGTTCTACGACAAGAATCGCACGTTCTATTCCGACCCGAAGTTCAACCTCGAGGATGTCGAGGACGAGGCGCGCACGAAGCTGAGCGACCTGCTTGCCAGGCCGAAGGACCGCATCGTGTACGAGTACGACTTCGGCGATGGCTGGGAGCACGGGATCGAGTTGGAAAAGATCCTTCCGCGCGAGCCGAAGCAGAAGCTGCCAATCTGCGTCGCCGGCAAGCGCGCCGCCCCACCCGAGGACTGCGGCGGAATCTGGGGCTACGCAGACATGCTCGCGATCCTCAAGAACCCGAAGCACGAAGAGTACGAAGATCGGCTGGAGTGGGTCGGCGGGAAGTGGGATCCGGCTGCCTTTGATTCCGCACGGTTCGAGCGCGAGGCGCGCCGGCTCGGTCTTCGGTAGGCAATCTCGTCTTTCCCGAAACATCATTCCGTGAAGACGCAAGCAACACCCACTCCCGCCGTGGCGGTCGGGAGTCGCTTGCGCCTTCGCGGGGAACTCGTCGCTTCTTCCGTAGTCACGCGTTCGTCCGCGCGGTAGCATGTTGCCCCGCGACCGACCCGGTCGCACGATCATCATCTCACGGAAAGGAGATCAGCATGCGTCGATTCATCGCTTCGGTGGCGGCCATCGTCATGGTTGCCGGGTTCGTCGTCACGGTCCGCGCGCAGGCGAAGGCGGAGGACAAAACGGTCGAGGGCGAGCTCGTGGACATGTGGTGCTACTCCAAGGGCGGCGCCAAGGGTGACGGCCACGCCGCGTGCGGCGAGAAATGCGCCGCGAGCGGCATCCCGACCGGCGTCCTCGTGGACGGCAAGGCGTGGACGCTCGTGACCAACCCCGCGCCGCTCGCGTCGGCCCTCGGGCGCATCGTCCGTGTGACCGGCAAGGCGAACGCGGAGACGAACGCCCTCCTGCCCACCAAGGTCGAGGTGAAGAAGGACGACAAGTGGGAGGAAGTGAAGCTGAAGGATCAGCATCATAAGTGAACCGCTGATCCGATTCCGACTCACTTGATCTCCACGGCTTTGACCTCCACGGCGGGGCAGAGCGCCAGCGCCGCCCCGCGCCGTTCTCCTGTTTGAACGGCGCGGCCTGGCGCTGGCGCTCTGGACTGCCGTGGTAGCGTCTTGTCTGCGTTCCACAACCCATGCGCGCGTGGCTCATCGACAAGTTCGAAGGGTTGGATCGGCTTAAGCTCACCGATGTATCCGATCCGATCCCCGCGCCCGGGGAGGTCGTGCTGGATGTGCGTTACGCCGCGCTGAACCCCGCCGACTATTACCTCGCGCAGAACCAGTACCCCGCGCGGCCGCCGCTGCCGCACGTGCTGGGGCGGGATGGGATCGGCGTGGTGTCGGCCGTCGGCGCGGGCGTGAGCGGATTCGAACTTGGCGACGTCGGCGTGATCCTCCGCAGCGAGATCGGCGTGTCGCGATGGGGGACGCTCGCCGGGCGAGTCGCGGTGCCGGTCGAATCGCTCGTCCGGCCTCCTGAGAGTTGGACCGATCAGGAGAGCGCCGCTGCGCCGCTCGTGTACCTGACGGCGCAGCAGGCGCTGACGCAGTGGGGCGAACTCCCGCCGGGCGTCGTGCTCGTGACGGGCGCATCGGGCGGCGTGGGCGTGGCGAGCATTCAACTCGCGGCGGCGATGGGGCATCGCGTCGTCGCGCTCTCGCGCAGCGCGGAGAAACGCGCGAAGCTCCTCGAACT
>JBAUGM010000864.1:0-5947 GCA_049679725.1 Tepidisphaeraceae bacterium | reverse complement strand
TCGACGCTGCGCGTCGACCGCGACGCAGGCGTCGCCCCTACAGCACGGATTCGTCAAATGAGCTGTCATCGACCACTGACATGCGCGTGGGCCCACATTTCAATCCTGATGCGTATAACATGCGCGTGAACACATGACCAAGCTCTCCGTCAACGTCAACAAGGTCGCGACGCTCCGCAACCAGCGGCCGCAGTTGAACATCCCCGACCTCGTCCGCATGGCGCGGATCTGCCTCGACGCGGGCGCGCACGGGATCACGATTCACCCGCGCCCCGATGAGCGACACATTCGCGGCACCGACGTGCCGGCGATCGCGCAGCTTGTCGCGCAATACCCGGCGGCGGAGTTCAACATCGAAGGAAATCCGTTCGAAGGCGAGTACATGAACCACTGCCGGCGCACCCGGCCGACACAGGCGACGCTGGTGCCCGACACGCTCGCGCAGTCGACGAGCGACCATGGCTGGGACCTGGCGAAGGACGGCGTGCGGCTTCGACCGATCATCGCGGAACTTCGATCCCTCGGCTGTCGCGTCAGCCTGTTCATGGACGCCGACGGCGAGCTGATGCGCCGGGCGGCGGACGCCGGCGCGCACCGCGCCGAGCTGTACACGGAGCCGTTTGCGGCCGCGTTCGCGCGCGGTGATCGTGCCTTCGTCGAGCGCTACGCCGACGCCGCGCGACGCGCAACGGACGCCGGATTGGAGCTTAACGCGGGCCACGACCTCAACCTCGACAACCTGCCGTTCTTCCTGTCACGCGTCCCGAACGTGCTGGAGGTGTCGATCGGTCATGCGCTGATCGGCGATGCGCTGGAACTTGGCCTTGTGGAGACGGTGCACCGGTACTTGCAGGGCTGCTCGGCGCGCTGAAGTAAATCCTCCCTCTCCCACGGTACTCCGGGGGAGAGGGCCGGGGAGAGGGGCAGGGTGCGCACGACATCGCACAGCACTCGATTCGCCGATCCGCGCCAGTCTTCGAATCGACCGGTGCCCGGCGCGCCGCGCCGCTCGCCCCTCTCCCCCGCCCTCTCCCCGGAGTACCGGTGAGAGGGAGTTGGTTTGCGCGCGCCTCGCGCGCGTTTCGCTTGAGAAAACCGCCCCCCGCTCTACAATCGCCCGGACGATGTCCAACAGCGGAAATCACAAGTCGTCGAAGCTGCCCATCAGCGGCGCCATGACCGCGATGGTCACCCCGTTCGCCGACGGGCGCGTGGACGAGAGCCGCCTGCGCGAGCAGATCGAGTACCAGATCGCCGGCGGGATCGACGGGCTGGTCCCCGTCGGGACGACGGGCGAATCGCCCACGCTCGACTTCGATGAGCACGAGCGCGTCATCGAGCTGACGGTGGAGACGGCCGCGGGACGCGTCCCCGTCATCGCGGGCGTCGGCGGCAACGCGACGAGCGAGGCGCTCACGCTCCACCAGTTCGCCAAACGCGCCGGCGCGACGGCGGGATTGTCCGTCAATCCCTACTACAACAAGCCGTCGCAGGAAGGTCTTTATCGCCACTTCATGACGCTGGCGGACAAGGTCGACCTGCCGATCGTGCTCTACAACATCCCGGGCCGGACCGGCATCACGATGTCGGCCCAGACCGTCGCGCGGCTCAACGAGCACCCGAACATCGTCGCGATCAAGGAAGCCACCGGCCAGCTCGACATGGCCAGCGAGATCATGAGCGTTTGCGACATCGCCGTCATCAGCGGCGACGACTCGCTGACGATCCCGCTCATGTCGATCGGTGCATCGGGCGTCATCAGCGTGATCTCCAACCTGATCCCCGGCGACATCAAACAGCTCGTGAAATTCGCCCAGGACGGCAACTACGCCGAGGCCGGCCACCTGCACCGCAAGCTCTTCCCGCTGATGCGCGCGATGTTCCTCGACGGCAATCCCGTCGGCATCAAGCACGCGATGAAGATCGCGGGCCTCGACAGCGGCGATTTGCGCCTGCCGCTGTGGGAGGCGAGCGAGGCGACGCGGAAGCAGATCGAGCTGTTCATGGCCACCGCCGGCGCGCCGTTCGCGGCGAGCGTGGACTAGGCGGTCGCCGTGACCCACCTGTGCGTCCCCATCTTCGTCGAGACGCTGGAGCAGGCTGCGCGAGACGTGGCCCTCGCGGCGGAATCCGGCGCGGATGTTGTGGAACTTCGCATCGATGGATTTGAGGACATTCCTGCCGCCGCGAACCTCGCAGCGAACAGTGTGATTCCTGTCATCGCAACTCGCCGTCCCGTAAGCGAAGGTGGACGATCTGAGGAGCCGACCGAAGAGCGCATCCGCAAGCTGTTCGAAGTTGGCGGCGATTTCGGTGCGGACACGGTGGATGTCGAATGGGAGGCGCGCTCGTTTGTTCCTGTACTTGCCAATCGCGGCAACGCGATCGTCGTCCCGCGCATCATTGTCAGCTCGCACGATTTCACGGGGCGTCCGGCGCGCCTAACGAACGTCTTCGCGGAGATGAACGCCAGTGGTGCCGACGTAACCAAGATCGTTTGGATGGCGCGCAGCATCCGCGACAACCTTGAGGTATTCGAGCTGCTACAGCATCGTCAGAAGCCGACGATCGCCCTGTGCATGGGCGAGGCCGGGTTGATCTCGCGCGTCCTGGCGAAGAAATTCGGCGCGTTCCTGACGTTCGCGTCACTCCGCGACGAAAGCGGCACCGCGCCCGGCCAGGTCACGATCGCCGACATGAAGCGCCTCTATCGCTGGGACGCGCTCAGTTCGAGCACCAAGGTCTACGGCGTCGTCGGCTCCCCCATCATGCACTCGATGTCGCCGGCGGTTCACAACGCGGCGTTCGAGACCGTTGGCCACGACGGCGTCTACCTGCCAATGCTCGTGAACCCCGGCTACGAGAGTTTTAAGGCGTTCATGGAGAGCTTTCTCGCGTTCGCGCCGCTCGACTTGTCGGGGTTGTCCGTGACGATCCCGCACAAGGAGAACGCGCTGCGCTATTTGAAAGAGAAAGGTGCGGAGGTCGAGCCGCTGGCGGCGCAGATTGGCGCGGTCAACACGATCGTTATCGCGCGGGATCTGAAATCTCAGATTTCAGATTTGAAAGGCATCAACACCGACTACGCCGCCATCCTCGACACGATCACGACGACCCTCGGCATCAAGCATGAGCAGCTCGCCGGCAAGCGCGTCGCCATCATCGGCGCGGGCGGCACGGGTCGCACCGCCGTCGCGGCGCTGGCGGCCTGCGGGGCGACCGTCGTCGTCTACAACCGCACGAAGGAGAAGGCCGACGAGCTAGCGAAGGAATTCGACGGCAGGACGGGCAAGGTCGTCTCGGCGCGTCTGGAGAAACTCTGCGACAGTTGCTGCGAGATTTTCATCAACACGACCTCGCTCGGCATGCAACCCAATGTCGACGCCAGCGCCTTTGGGGATCGCCAGCCGAAACTCGCGCCGGAAACGCTCGTTTTCGATACCGTCTACAACCCCGTGCAGACCAAGCTGCTCAAGCAGGCCAAGGCGGCGGGGGCGATAACCGTGGGCGGGGCCGAGATGTTCGTCCGCCAGGCCGCCCGACAATTCGAGGCGTGGACGGGCCACGCAGCCCCGGTGGACGTCATGCGACGCGTGATCGAAGCAAGACTGGGCAACGCCTGACGGCGACGCGCGCGTTCCGCCCCGCAATTTCAGCAAGAACGCGCATTTGCCTCCCCCGCCGGCATATCCGATATGCCCTGCGGTGACATTGTGCTGATCCTCCCTCTCAACGACGCCAAGGCGGGCATGAAGCTCGCGGCCCCCGTCCTGCACCCGGAAACCCCGGACCAGGAGCTCCTCCGCCGCGGGTTCGTGCTGGAAGACAGGATCCTGCGGCGCCTCGCCGACATGGGCATCGATTCGGTGTACGTCGACTACCCCGGCCTCGACGACCTCGACCGCCACCTGGCCGCCAACCTCAGCCCGGCGCGGCAGGCGGTGTACTCGCAGATCAAGAAGACGATCAGCGCCGTGCAGCGGCAGACGCGCGCGGAGGTGACCTACACCGACTACTACGCCGGCACGCGCGAGCTGATCACGACCCTGCTCAGCCAGGGTCAGCACCCGGTCTTCATTGACCAGATGTCGCGCCTCGGCACCGACGCGGTCGGCCACGCGACGTCGGTGGCGCACCTGTCGCTGCTGCTCGGGCTCAAGCTCGAACGATACCTCATCGACGAGCGCAGCCGGCTCAGCGCGCAGCACGCGCGGGAGGTCGTCAACCTCGGCGTCGCGGGCATGCTTCATGACCTGGGCAAGTGCAAGCTTCCCGAGCGACTTCAGCAGCACAACGCGGTCGACATCCCCGAAGACCCGGCCAAGCGCACCGAATGGGAATCGCACGCGCGCGTCGGCTACGACATGATCCACAACGGCATCGAGCCGTCGGCGGCGTCGGCGATCCTGCATCACCACCAGCACTACGACGGCAGCGGCTTCCCCTCGATCAAGCACAAGGACGACTGCGTGGCCGCGATGGAGGGCAAGCGCATCCACGTGTTCAGCCGGATCGTGATGGTGGCGGACCTGTACGACCGCCTCGCGACGGCCAAGAGCCACGTCGTGCGTCGAAGCAATCTCGAAGTGCTGCACCTGATCCGCACGAAGTACGCGGGCTGGTGCGACCCGGTGGTGCTGGCCGCGCTCGAAGCGATCACCCCGCCCTTCCCGCCGGGAAGCCGGATCGGGTTGTCGGACGGGTCGATGGCGGTCGTCGTCGACGTGCACCCGGATCGTCCGTACGCGCCGAAGATCAAGCGCCTCATCGGCGAAGAGATGGCGCTGGAGTCCTACGCGATCGACCTCTCGACGGATGGGGAACTGCGGATCGAGACGGTCGGGGGAACGCCGGTCACGGGGATGATGCCGGCGATGGTGTGATGGTGGCGCGCGGAATGACACACTCCTCACGCCGGGCTCTGAGCTTCAAGCGAAGACCCGGATCTCTCGATGTCGCGTCAGAGGAATCCGGGTCTTCGCTCAGACACCGGCGTGACGAGCGATGCGCGCCATCACTACATCGGACGCGGGACGGCGCCGCCGCCCGCTTCGCGCGCGTCCCGCGGCGTCACGACAATGCTCTTTGGTGACGTCGGGCAGTAGTGCTGGCAGACGCCGCAGCCGGTGCAGCCTTCTTCCTTCACGACGACGCGGTTGCCGTTCAGCTCCAGGGCGGCCGTCCCCATCGGGCACTGGTCGACGCAGATCATGCAGTTCTCGCCGATCGAGCGGACGCAGGTTTCCTCGCGCCAGTGGGCGGTGCCCATCTCGATGTCCTGGATGGGAATGGGCCGCAGCGCGCCGCTCGGGCAGGTGTGCATGCAGAGCAGCCCCTCGCACATCACGCAGGGCATCGCGTCCGGCTCGATGTACGGGGCGCCGCCGCCCTTGGCGCCGGTGGCGTCGATCTTGATGCACTGGGCCGGGCAGACCTTCACGCACTCGCCGCAGCGGCTGCACACGTCGGTGAAGTTCTTCCCCTCCAGCGCGCCGGGCGGGCGGTGCCATGCCGTCTGCCTGGGCGGCTTCGGCTTTGACGCCGGTGAGTTGAACTCCATCTCGCCGAATTGGCGCACGACCTCGTGGATCGGCTCGACCGCGTTCGCCAGCGGCTTGAGCAGCTCGCGCAGCCCTTCACGGAAAAAGCGGCGGCGATTGACGTGTTTGTCGTCGGACATCGTCTCTTACCCCTCTACCGGCCAGCAGTGAGCGCAGTCGAACTGTACTCCGGGAGAGGGCCGGAGTGAGGGGCGAAGCGCAGCGAGCGCGAACGTCGAGCACTGCCAGCGCTCGAAATCACCCTCATCCTAACCGGAGTACGTTTCGGCTGCGCTCAACGCAGGCCGGGAGAAGGGACCAAATAGGAGCGCACGATTCTCGAACGTCCGTCGCAATGGTCATCCTGAGGTACTCCGAAGGATCTAGCCACAATCGGCGAGGCCCTT
>JBAUGM010000863.1:0-2149 GCA_049679725.1 Tepidisphaeraceae bacterium | reverse complement strand
GCGGTGGGCTTCATCGCGGTCGGCGGCGGCGCAACCGGGTACTACGCGATGGGGCAGAAGGCGTACGGGAAGTATCGCCTGGGCCTCAATCGACAGGATCAGGAGGCGATCGACTTCTTCGTCCGTTACGTCCCCGGCCTGCGCCGCGCGGTGACGAATCCGATGCCCGTCATCCTGCTCGATCAGAACGAGCGAAGGGTGGAGGGCTCCTCATAAACGATTCGGCGCTGCGGTTTCCCCGCTTGCGGCTTCGCGGATCGACACGCGTTCGTTCGCGAAGCTGCAAGCGGAAGACAGGCTCGGCATCACCGCTGGGATCCTCCGTCAAGCAAACCTTCGTCGCGTCGCGTCACGTTGAGCACGGCGCGACAGTCCCTATCATCCGCTGACATGAAGCCGTTCGACGCCGTTCTCTTCGACCTCGACGGGACCCTGCTGGACACGCTGCGCGACATCGGCAACGCGTGCAACCGCGTGCTGACCGAGCGCGGGTATCCGCCGCACCCGATCGACGCGTACCGTTATCTCGTTGGCGACGGGGCGCGGATGCTCTGGGCGCGGGCGCTGCCGGACGGGCAGCGGGATGACGAGACGGTCGACGATTGCCTGGAAGCGTACATCGCCGAGTACGCGCGCGGGTGGAACGTGAACACGCAGCCGTACGACGGCGTCGGCGAGATGCTCGATGCGCTGGTGTCGCGCGGGCTGAAGCTGGCGGTGCTGTCGAACAAGCCGCACCCGTTCACGGTGCAGTGCGTCGAGACGTTCCTGGCGCGGTGGCGGTTTCACGCGGTGCGCGGGCAGGGCGATGCGTTTCCGCGCAAGCCGGACCCGGCGTCGGCGATCGACGTCGCCCGCCACCTCGGCACCACGCCGGGCCGCATCCTCTACGTGGGTGATACCGCTACAGACATGCAAACCGCGACGGCGGCGGGGATGTACCCGGTGGGGGTGCTGTGGGGGTTTCGGGAACGCACCGAGCTGGAATCGAACGGCGCGAAGCAGATCGTGGCCCACCCACGCGAGCTGCTCGCTCTGGTCCCTTCTCCCGGTACGCAGCAACGTTTTCGGTAGCCGCTGCAACGTTCGAGAATATGTGAGAAGTTACGTCATCCTGAGGCGAGTTTTACGAGCCGAAGGATCTCGGGCGCGAGAACCACTCTCGATCCCCGAGATCCCTCAGGTCGCCAAGGCTCCCATCGGGATGACGTGCAATGACTTACGACGCAGATCGAAAACATTGCTGACTACAGGGCGAGGGTGTAAGACGTCGAATTGACCGCAACTTAGCCAATCCTTACGATCACCCGACTTTCGCGGAGGTCGCGCTGCGCCTCCGCCCTTTGCGCGACCCCCGCAGGACTGCATGCTCGCCATCGTCAGTGACATCCACGGCAACCTCGAAGCGCTCACCGTCGTGCTCGCGGAGATCGACAAGCGCGGGATCGAGAACGTCTTGTGCCTCGGCGACGTCGTCGGGTACGGCCCCAACCCCATGGAGTGCCTCGACCTCGTCCGCCAGCGCTGCAAGGTCTCGCTGATGGGCAACCACGACTTCGCCGTCTTCTACGAGCCGTACAACTTCAACAGCGGCGCGGAGACGGCCTGCTACTGGACGCGCACGCAGTTCGAGAACGATCCCGATCTGGAACGCCGCGCCGATCGCTGGCGGTTCCTGGGCAGCCAGCCCGTGCGCGTGCGGACGAACGAGTTCGTCGCCGTCCACGCCTCCCCGCGCCGGCCGGTCAACGAGTACATCTTTCCCGACGACATCTACACGAACCCCACCAAGTTCGTCAGCATTTTCGAGCGCTTCGAGCGGCTCTGTTTCGTGGGTCACACGCATGTGCCGGGCGTGTTTCTGGAAGGGCCGGACTTTTATAGTCCCGATGAGCTTGACTACAAGTTCGAATTGACGGACGAAAAGGCCGTCATCAACGTCGGCAGCGTCGGCCAGCCGCGCGATCGCGACCCGCGCAGCAGTTTCGTGGTCGTGGACGAGCGGGCAGTCGAGTTCATTCGCCTGCCCTACGATGTGGACACGACGGTCAAGAAGGTCGAGGCGATCGACGAGCTGGATAATTTTCTCGGAACGCGATTGCTCGACGGAAGATGAAGAGTTGCTAGTTGTCAGTTGCTAGTTGCTAGT
>JBAUGM010000862.1:0-15010 GCA_049679725.1 Tepidisphaeraceae bacterium | reverse complement strand
GGCGTGTGCCTTCGCGTTCGCACGCGCGGGAGAGGGTGACGGAGGATGGGACTTCCGTCGCGGAAACGAGGTGAACGAGCGGCGTTTGGATTCCCGGCCGCTCGCGGGGCGCGGGTCGGCGGTGAAGCAGTTGCCGGATTTGGTGGAGCGGGGGCAGGTAGACGTGCGCGGGCTTCTGCCGGATGAGAGCGCTGAAGCGGCGTGACCTCGCAGAACTGCACGGTAAGATGCGCTCGCCGCGCTGGACCCACACAGAAGATTCTCGCCAAGATTCTCGCCAGTCCCGCCAACATCCGCCTCGGCGAGATGCAGGGGGGGCGCACGCCACCGCGACGAGACTCATTCCTCCACCCGCTCGATCCGCAGCGTCTGCGGCCCTTCCCACCGCGCGCGGCGGCAGGCTTTGGCGAAATCGATCCAGTCGTACTTCCAATCCCCGGGGATCCGCGCGAACAGGCTCGCGTGCGTCGGCACGCCTTCCGGGCCGCGCAACACGACGCCGCGGCCGTAGACGAGGCAGATCTCCGCGACGGCCTTGCGCGCGCTCGTCACGTTGCTCGTCGCGTCATAGAAGTAGAGCAGCTCGCCCGGCAGCGGGAGCTGCGCCTGGTTCTCCGGCGGGGCGGGCTTGGGATCGTCGAGCAACGCGAACACCTCGGCGCCGGAGTACATCCCGTGAATGACGCGAGTCTCGACGGGCAGCACGTCCCACACGAGCTTGGCGACGTTTGGGGCCTCGTCATCCAGCATCTCGGCCAGGATCGACTCGCCGGTTGACACGTACGTGAGCTTGATCTTTCGACGCTTGGGTTTCATTCGGAACTTCCTGTTCGCTTGACGAGCCGCTCGACCGCATCGGTCAGGCGTGGCTCGACGGTTTCGGTGAAGGGCATCGGCAGTGCGCTCCAGAGCATGGCGCGGCCGCCCTCGTAGCCGCCTTCGCGCTGCACGCGGACGGTCGGCACGTAGCCGAACATGTCGTTGCAATACGCGGCCACCCACACGAGCGGGCCGGGCTGGTCAGGGGGGGTCGCAAAGCGCGACTTGAACTTCACGGAATAATCGACGACGACTTCGCCGCCCAGTGCGAGCAGCAGCATTTCGCTTCCCAATCGGATCACCTGCACGGGGCACGGGTGCGACGTCGGCAGGCCCGAGCCGAGTGAATCGAGCAGGAACCGGGCCTTTGTCCTGCTCGGCACGTCATCGGCAGCGGCGTCCGCCTCCAGCTTCTCGCGCGAGGGGAGCGGCTGGAAGTCCAGCGGCACTTCTTCCATCGCCGCGACGATGGGGCCGTGAATCTCTCTCGCTTCTCCCTTGAGCGCGCCCGTGACGGCGTCGGCCAGCTCGCGGCCGTACTGTCGCGATAGGTCGATCGATCCGCGCGGCACGGGGTTCTGGTCGGCGGCGGCGCCGGTGAGGAACATCGCGACCGCGCCGGGGTTTTCCGCTTCGACGTGCTGCTGCGCGAAGCCCGCCCAGTCGCCGCAGAAGCGGCCGTCCTCCGGCGGGATCGTCGTGTTGTGGCAGGCGTAGCCGAAGACGATCGCGCGGCGCTTGCCCTCCGGATCGGTCACCTCGAGCACCGGCACGTCGTGGTCGATCGGGTCGACGTTCGCGCGGCGGTTGTGGGCGAAGCCGGCGCTGCCCTGACGCGCGAACAGGCGCGCGGGCCGCAGGTCCTTCAACGCGTCGCCGATGAGCGCGACGAGCTTCGCCTTCAGCGACTCGGCCAGCGGCGCGATCTTCTTCGCGTACTCCGGCGGGATGTGGAAGAAAGGCGCCTTGTCCGGGCGAACTTCCGGCCCGTAGTGGGTGTGCGAGACGCCGAAGAGCAGTCGCGCGCGCGGGAGCTTGTGCTTCGTCTCGACCTCGCGCGCCACGGAGGTGGCGATGTCGCGCGAGATGGCGATCAGGTCCATCGTCACGATCACGAACGGCTCGCCGTGCTCGTCCCAAATCGCCAGCGCCTTCGCCTTGAGGTCCGCCAGCGTCCCGTTCGACGGCTTGGTGCGCACGGCGAACCCGGCGAGCCACATCGGCTCGGTCGGCGTGATCACGATGGATGCGGCGCCGGCTCGGTACATGGTTCAGATGCAGATGAGAGATAAGAGATGAGAGATGAAAGCTAGGATCTTCTCTCATCTCTTATCTCTCATCTGAACCATCTCTCCTTTCACATCGCCGTCCACCCGCCGTCGACGGGCAGGACGGCGCCGGTCACGTACGATGACTCATCGGACGCGAGGAACACGGCCGCGTGGGCGACCTCGATCGGCTCGCCCGTCCGGCCCAGCATCGTCTTGCCGATCTGACGCTCGTGCTGCTCGCTGCCGACTTCCGGTGAGATGCGCGTGCGGATCGCGCCGGGGCAGAGCGCGTTGCAGCGGATGCTCTGCGGGCCGTAATCGTACGCGACGGAGCGCGTCAAGCCGATGAGCCCGTGCTTCACGCTGGTGTAGGCGACCGACGACCGCGCCCCGACCAATCCCTGCACCGAGCTGACGTTGATGATCGACCCGCTCCTGTGCGGCAGCATGTACGGGAGGGCCGCCTTGATGAACAGCGACGCCCCGAGCAGGCTCACGCGGAAATATCGCTCCCACTCCGCTTCCGTCGCCGCCGCCACGTCATGCCACGGCCCGAGGACGGCGGCGTTGTTGACGAGCACGTCGATCCGTCCACTCTTCTCGCCCGCGAGTTTCACCACGTGCTCGACCTGCGCCGCCACCGACACGTCACACCGCACGAACGACGCGGGCCGCCCGGTCTTGCGAATCTCCGCCGCCGTTTCCTCCCCGGCGTGCTCGTCGATATCGGCGACGAGGACGGCCGCGCCTTCCTCCGCGAAGCGCAGCGCGATCGCACGCCCGATGCCGTGGGCGGCGCCGGTGACGATCGTGATCTTGTTTTGCAGTCTCATAAGAGCAGTACAAGAGGATTAGCCACAGATGAACACAGATGAACACAGATCAGGATGAACCCTTCTTCATCTGTGTTCATCCGTGTTCATCTGTGGCTAAATCCGATTCACCAACGGCTGTCCCTTCACATCCACCTTCGCCCGCGTGACCGTCGTCCTTCCCAGGTTCGCGACGTACATCCACTCGCCGTCAAACGCCATGTTCGTCGGGCGCGACAAGAGGATCGCGAACGGGTCGTGCGCGAACAAGGTCTTGCGTCCGTCCGGCGACACGCGGTGGATGTCGTCCGAGGCGTAGCAGGAGACGTAAAGGTTTCCCGACGCGTCCAGCGCCAGCCCGTCGGGCATCCGGCCGACGTCATTCGCGTGGACCTCGTGCTGGAAGTCGTCCGTATCGAACCTGAGCACGCGATTGCCGTCGCTCTCGACCATGAACAGCCGCCGCTCGTCGGCGCTCAGCGCCAGGCCGTTGGCGTAACCGAAGGGGCCGGCGACGACCGTGCCGTTGCCGCTCGCGTCGAAGCGCAACAGGTAGCCGTTGTGCTTCCTCCAGTTGCCCGAATCCGTCACGTAGAGGTTCCCCGCGCTGTCGAAGACGGGGAAGTTCGGCGTGAGGAGTTTGTGGTGACGCGCCTGGCTGGCGAAGACCCGGTGCGTGCCGTCTCGACGGACGTGCGCGATTCCCACGCTCGGGTTGCAGACGAACAGCTCGTCGCTCGGTGAGAACGCGATCCCGCCGGTGAATCCGCCGAGGGTCGCGATCGTCTCGACCTTTCCCGCGCGGTCGATCCGGTAGACCTGTCCTGCTTCGCCGCCCGCCCACAGGAAACCGTCACGGTCGAACGCGACGCACTCGGGGTGATCGAGTCCGGTCGCGAAGACTTCGAACTGCTCGATGGGGATTTGGGGCGTCATGTTGAGTCAGAGCGCGACTTGTTTCCGCGCGCCGTTCGCTGCAAGATTCCCCGCTCGCGATTTCGCGTCCCGCGACGAAAAACCATCTAACCCGATCGGGGACAATCAGGAAAGGGCCGTGCATTGATGAAGACGAACGTCAAAGAGCTGAAGACCCAGACCGGCAACGTGCGCAAGGTCGCCCTCGCCGCCCTCGAACAGGGCGGCGGATTGCTCCGCCTCGCGCCCTGCTGGGTCCCGCGCTCGTTCCTCCAGCCCGGCAAGCGCTTGAAACTCGACCCGAAGGACCTCTACGCCTTCGGCCTGAACCGCGGCGGCATCGACGAGCGCTGGTTCGCCTCCACCACGCCCGCCGCCAACGACAACCGCACGCCGGATGAAGGCTTCAGCTACATCGTCGCCGGCGACGTCCGATGCACGCTTGCCGACGCGGTGTCGGAGCTCGGTGAGGCGCTGATCGGCTCGTCGATCTGGAAGAAGTACAAGAAGTGGCCGGTCTACTCCAAGTTCTTCGACAACATGGGCCCCATCCCGCATCACATGCACCAGTCGAAGGAGCAGGCGAAGCTGGTGAAGCAGGAGGGCAAGCCGGAGAGCTACTACTTCCCGCCGCAGCACAACAACGTCGGGAACAACTTTCCGTACACGTTCATGGGCCTCACGCCCGGCACGACGAAGAAGCAGCTTCGCAAATGCCTCGAAGATTGGAACAAGGGCGACAACGGCATCCTCGACCTCTCGCAGGCGCACCGCTTGAAACCGGGCAGCGGCTGGCTGATCGGGCCGAGCATCCTCCACGCGCCGGGCAGCCTGTGCACGTACGAGCCGCAGTGGGGGAGTGACGTGTTCGGCATGTACCAGTCGCTCGTCGAGGGGCGCGAGGTGCCGTGGGCGCTGCTGGTGAAGGACATGCCCAAGAGCAAGCACAAGGACCTCGACTTCATCGTCGATCAGCTTGACTGGGAAGCGAACGTCGACCCGTACTTCAAGCAGAACCATTATCTGGAGCCGATCGTCGCGAGCGGCTCGGAGAAGGCCGGCTTCTTCGACCGCTGGATCGTCTACGGCAAGGTCCGCGGCGAGCAGCTGTTCACCGCGAAGGAACTCACCGTCAGCCCCGGTGCCAAGGTCACGATCAAGGACAACGGCGCGTACGGCCTCATCACCGTGCAGGGCGAAGGGCGCATGAACAAGATGCGGCTGTCGTCGCCGAAGATGATCGGCTTCCACGAATTGACCGAGGATGAAGTCTTCTGCACCGAAGACACCGCCAAGGCCGGCGTGATGTTCGAGAACACGTCGGCGACGGAGCCGCTGGTCGTGCTGCGGTATTTCGGGCCGGAAGTGAACCCGGATGCGCCGGGCATCAAGTACAAGGGGAGCGTGAAGCTGTAGAAATCAATGTACCTCTATACCGGCATGCGGTAATATCGTGATTGGTGGCGATTGTCAGGTTTCACGGCCGAGCGACGCAGGACATCAACTACGGCCGGCGGACGAAGTCGGCGCTACACCTGCTTCCCGCCGCACTCCACGAGAAGGCGCGCGTCAAACTCGCTCGGCTGCACGCGGCAGAATCGCTGAACGACCTCGCGTCATTGCCCGGGAGCCGGCTCGAGAAGCTTCTCGGCGATCGGGCGGGTCAACACAGCGTTCGGCTGAACGATCAGTACCGAATCTGCTTCCGATGGACGAGGGACGGCGCTGAGGACGTGGAGATCGTCGACTACCATTGATCGGGACACTCATGAGCCACACCACCTCGGTCCATCCAGGAAAGGTACTGCTCGACGAACTAAGCGAGCGCGGGATCACGCAGTCGGCGCTGGCGGCGCACGTCGGCGTGCTCAGCAAGACGATAAACGAAATCTGTCGCGGGAAACGCGGAATCAGCGCCGAGATGGCGGTCAAACTATCGATGGCGTTGGGTGCTAGTCCGCAGTTCTGGTTGAACCTGCAGAAGAACTGGGAACTGGGCAAGGTCGCTCGTCGACCGATGAGACGGATTAAGCCAATGGCCGCTTAGGCGACACGACTGTTCTGTGCATTTGGAGGCCGAGACCGTCAAAGGTGGGTGTGATGGCAATTCCCGGGTATCAGGATTTCATGCTGCCGATTCTCCGAGTCGCCTCGGATGGGAATGAGCACTCTGTCACCGAGACCATGGACCACCTCGCCAATCAAATGGGCATCGGCGAAGCGGACCGCGACGAGTTGCTGCCGAGCGGGACGCAAACGCGCTTTTACAATCGAGTGACGTGGGCCATCACGTACCTCAGCAAAAGCTTGTTGATCCAGAAATGCGGGCGGGGACGGTTTCGGATCGCTCCTCGCGGCGGGGACATTCTCTCGAAGAATCCAACGCGAATAGACAACTCCTTTCTTGATCAATTCCCTGAGTACCAGTCGTTTAAGACCAAGCGTGCTGAGAAGGCCGGACAAATGCGGCATGACAAAGGCGATGCCGTTGCGATTGAGAGCGCGAACCAGGCGACCGTCACCCCCGACGAGCGCCTCGAGGCAGCGTACAAAGAGCTTCGCGAGGCCCTCGCCGACGATCTCCTGGAGCGCGTTGGGGAGGGCACACCCAAGTTTTTCGAGCATCTGGTTGTCGACCTGCTGGTTGCCATGGGTTATGGCGGTTCACATGCCGATGCCGCGCAGGTGGTTGGCAAGAGCGGCGATGACGGGATCGATGGCGTGATCAAAGAGGACCGGCTCGGCCTCGACATGGTCTACGTGCAGGCGAAGAAGTGGAATAGCGCGGTCGGACCGGGCGACATCGACAAGTTCGTCGGAAGTCTAATGCGGAAAAAGGCGCATAAGGGCGTGTTCATTACGACCGGCTCGTTCACGAGCGGAGCATTGCGGGCGGCACAGGAGGCATCGTCGAAAATAGTTCTCATCGACGGCGAGGAGCTTGCGGAACTGATGATCGACCACGGCGTGGGCGTGACGGATCACAAGGCGTATCGAATCAAGCGAATCGACAGCGATTACTTCGAAACGCAGTGATTTGAGGAGTTGCAAGCCTCATCCGGCCTTCCGCTTCGGTCGGCCGGCGCCGATCCGTTCGCGTACGGCCTCGGCGAAGAGCTGCGAACGGCTGATTCCGGCCTTCTTCACGTAGGCATCTATCCGGCGCAGCAAGGTGGGCTCGACCGTGATCATCGTCGGCACCGCCTTGGTGCCCGCGGCCTTCTTCGGACGGCCACGTTTTGCCTCTTCCCACTGCGCGCGCTCACGGGTATTCAGCGGGCGAGTGTTTTCAAGCGTGATGCTGTGGGCGAGACGATCCAGCGCCTCATAATCATGCTCGTCCACGATCGGTTTTCTTCGTTTTGCCATCATCATCTCCGTCTTTTGCGAAGGCTCCGCTTCATGCCTTCCGTCAGGTCCATCGCATGGATGACGCGCACGACGCGGCGAACACCGGTCGACTCGATCTCCGCCCACTGTTCGGCCGTCAGCGCGTCATGGTCAAGTTCTTCCGGGGCTTTGAACACGATGATTGCCTGAAGATATCGTCCGCGTGATGTCTGACCCCAAACCATGTGCTTGCCTTCCCCGATCGCGCGCGGGAACGGGGGGCGCGCCCTGCGGACGACTTCCTCGGCCTCCTCCGGGGTCACGGCGTGCTTCGCGATGTGCTCGCGGTTCTCGTCGTCCCAGGAGAAGATCATCCGAATATCACTGTATAGCGAAAATAATCGCTGGTCGAGGGCTTTGTCGATCGGCTCGGGGTACGCGAAAGCCTGGCTGGCCCGGCCGGACGGCGATACCATCGGTCAACGTCCTGGCCGTATAATTCAGTGGGATTCGTCTGTCCCACGAGAGGTGAATCATGTCATTGCACGTCACGCTTGATCTGCCCGCGGACCTCGAAGAAAAGCTCCGCCATGATTATGCGGATCTTGCGGCCGAGGTGAAAGAGGCGTTTGCGCTCGAGTTGTTTCGGCGCGACAAGCTCAGTCACCACGAACTGTCGCGCGTGCTCGGATTGGATCGGTTCCAGACCGATGCGCTGCTCAAGCGGCACAACGTGCTCGAGGGATCGCTGACGATGGAGGATTTGGAGGAAGATCGCCGCACGCTTGAGCAACTGATGGGCAAGGCGCGCTGATGCTGGTCGTTGCCGATAGCTCGCCGTTGATCGTCCTCATTTCGATCGGCCACGTGGACGTTCTACCGACATTGTTCGATCGGGTTCTGATTCCGCCCGTCGTCGCGGCTGAGCTGCGCGACAGCACGCGCCCCATTGAGGTGCGCGAGTTCATCGCACACCCTCCGACTTGGCTGATGGAACGGGCCCCGGCGCGCATCGAGCCGATCCCTACGCTCCACGCCGGAGAATCGGCCGCCATCAACCTGGTATTGGAAGTTCAAGCAGACGTTCTGCTGATCGACGAGAAGCGCGGCCGACGCGCGGCGATGGATCGGCACATTCGAATTACCGGAACTGTCGGCGTCCTCGAACTCGCTGCACAAGCCGGCCTCCTCGACTTGGCAGACACCTTCGAACGGGTTAAACAAACCGACTTCTGGATCTCCCACACACTGTTGGACGAGCGACTCCGCCTTCACCGCGAGCGAGGTAACCCATGACGTCATCCACTGCCAACAACTACCCCAAACTTCACAACGCCGCCTGGCCGGGCCTGGTCGGCAAGGGTCCGGACTCGGAGCCGGCCATCGACCTGGACACGATGATCAACCTCACGTCGGCCGCGAATGTGGACGGCGTGAAGTTCGACGGGATGGACCTGTTTCTCTTCGACCCGCACATCTCGATCGACATCGACGACGACCGGCTCAAGCGGCTGGCGGAGAAGTTCCAGTCGAAGAACCTGGCGATCGGTTCGCTCGTCGCGCCGGTCTGGCCGCCGACGGGCGGGGGGAGCGCGATGGGGTCCGAGTCGGAGCGCAAGAGCTTCGTCGAGTCGGTGCACAAGGCCTGCAAGATCGCGGAGAAGCTCCGCTTGTGGGGCGTGCGGCCGACCGGCGTCGTCCGCATCGACTCCGCCGCCGGACCGGATGCCTGGTACGCCGACCCTGACGGCAACCAGAAGAAGATCGCCGAGACCTTCAGGCTCGCCGCCGACGTCGCCGAAGGGTACGGCGAGCGGCTCGCCGCCGAGGGCGAGATCTGCTGGGGCGGCATGCACTCGTGGCGGCGCATGGTCCAACTGCTCGAAATGGTCGGCCGCCCCGCGACCGTCGGCTTCCAGGCCGACATGGCCCATACGCTGCTCTACACGATGGGCTACAACGCGCCCGAGGATGCCATCCTCCCGCAGGACTACGACTGGAAGGACAAGTCCAAGCTCGACGACGCGCTCAAGAAGCTCACGGCCGCCCTGCGCCCGTGGACGATCGACTTCCACGTGGCCCAGAACAACGCGACCGTGCACGGCTCCGGCTCGCACGACAAGACCGGCCGTCACTGCCTCGCCACCGATCCCACCGGCAAGCTCGACATCGCGAAGCACGCCGGCTACTGGCTGAAGAACGAGAGCGGGCAGACGGTCAAGCGCCTCCGCCACATCTGCTGGGACGGGTGCATGTTCTCCAACGAGACCATGACCAAGCCGCAGACGTGGAACGACATCCTCGCGGTGATGGTGAAGGTGCGCGAGCAGCACGGTTGGCGGGAGTAGGACGGGCACGCGCATGTCGGACAAAGCAACCGTAACGGGCATCGTCGAGGCCGCCCTCTACGTCGAGCAGGTCGCCCGCTCGATGGACTTCTACCAGGACCTGTTCGGGTTCGAAGAGGAAATCCGCAATGAGTTCATCGGCGTCCTGCGCGTGCCTGGCCGGCAGGCGTTGATCCTGTTTCCGCGCGGCATCGCGCAACAGCCCGTCATCACGCCGCCCGGCGCGATCGAGGGCACGATCCCCCCGCACGGCGGCAGCGGGCGGATGCACGTGGCGTTCTCCATCGCGCCCGATCAACTCGACCCGTGGCGCACGCGCCTGGCGGAGCGCGGCGTGAAGATCGAAGGCACCGTCCGCTGGAAACCCGGCGGCACGAGCCTCTTCTTCCGCGACCCGGACGAGCACCTGATCGAGCTGCTCACGCCGGGGCTGTGGAGCTTCTACTAAGCGCTCCTGAAAAGATGGCACACCGCAGCGGCACGGAGGATGCGCGGGGAAGAAGGCGACTGAGTTCTCTGGTTCAACCACATCTGCGAGACCGCCCCGTATTTAGACCAGCAGACCGGTGAATATGTCGATCTAGACTCCGCGTTCGCGTTGGACGAAGAGGACGAAGAGGACGACGAATCCGGATTGGATGAGGACGACGACTTGGCAGTCCATGATGCTCGCCTCGATGCTGGCCAAAGCCGCCATGCCTGAAGACGACGAGGACGGCATCGCCGATTTCAGCTACGAGTTGCTGATGGACATGGTCCGCGGGGCGGAGGAATCCCGTCGCGCCGCGCATGACCGCGCCGTGGGTCAGATGCTCGATCACCTCCAAACCGACCCACTGAAAATGCAAAAGACGATGTTGAAGGTCGGCTGGGCGAACGAGCCTGACAACGTGGACGAAGCGAGCTGAGTACCCGCGCGGCGAACTCCTCCCCTCCGCCGCGAACGCGATGGTTTGCGACGTGAAACGAGGTATCCCCGTTCCGCGGATTCTTCGTTCGGCCCGGAAAAAGAAATATCCCCGCGGCGCGGATACACGGGTGGGCGCGCGCCGGCACGATAATCTGCGCCCGCTGGGCGCGAAGAACGCCAAGATCGCAAAGAACTTGGGGCGGCCTTTGGCCGCAACCAAAGCGAGTCTATCGCTTTGGCTGCCTCCGGCATGAGAACGGGATACCGGCACAAAAAGAGCCGGGCAGCTTGCGCCGCCCGGCCCCGTGCCGTATGGCAGAGCGGCGAGCTGCTCGGGTCGCACTCCTGCGTTGCCCTGTCGTCCCGCCGGCGAATGACGAGGGTACCCCTCTTGCGATCTTCCGGCCAGATGCCGGAGGCAGTCAGAGCGATAAACTCATCTCTGTTTTCAGTGCGGAAAATCTTGCCGAAGCGCACAGAAGTTGACGGTTAGCATTGCAAAGAAGGAATCGCAATCCGTATTCACTCTGCGTCCTTTGCGTTCTTGGCGATCTTTGCGTTTCTCTTCGATAAGGAGAAGAACGCTCGGGCGGGACGCCCAAGCCACAAGGAGAGAAGCCCGCGCTTGCGGCCCGGTTCCCGCAGAAATATAAACGATCCCTCGCTTCCCCCGTATTAGGCGGTACGTCCGACGCACGTTTCCATCGCGAGAGAGGATCAGCATCATCATGAAAGACCTTCGCATCGGCATGATCGGCTACGGTTTCATGGGCCGGGCGCACTCCAACGCGTACGCCAAGGTGAACCATTTCTTCGACCTGGGGCACCGGGCCGTGCTGAAGGCGGCGTGCGCGCGGGACAAGGAGAAGGTGGAATCGTTCGCCAAGCAGTGGGGGTATGAGTCGGTCGAGACGGACTGGCGGAAGCTGATCGAGCGCAAGGACATCGACGCGATCGACATCTGCACGCCGAACAACACGCACAAGGAGATGGCGCTGGCGGCGGCGAAGGCGGGGAAGATGATCCTGTGCGAGAAGCCGCTGAGCATGAACGTTGCCGACGGCGAGGAGATGTGCGCGGCGGTCGAGAAGGCGGGCGTGCGGAACATGGTGTGGTACAACTACCGGCGCGTGCCGGCCGTTACGTTCGCGAAGCAGTTGATCGACGAGGGGAAGCTCGGGCGCATCTTCCACTTCCGCGCCAAGTTCCTGCAGGACTGGACGATCTCCGCCGACCTCCCGCAGGGCGGGGCGGGGCTGTGGCGGTTGGACGTCGGCGCGGCTGGGTCGGGCGTGACGGGCGATCTGCTCGCCCACTGCATCGACACGGCACTGTGGCTCAACGGCGGGATGAAGAGCGTCACGGCGATGACCGAGACGTTCATCAAGCAGCGCACGCACACGCTCACCGGCAAAGTTGAAAAAGTCGGCATCGACGATGCCTGCGCCTTCCTCGCCCGCTTCGACAACGGCTCGCTGGCGACGTTCGAGTCGACCCGCTACGCCCGCGGGCACAAGGCGCTGTACACATTCGAGATCAACGGCGAGCACGCATCCATCGCCTGGGACCTGCACGATCTGCACCGTCTCCAGTACTTCGATCACCGTGACCAGGGCAACCTGCGCGGCTGGCGATCGATTCACATCACCGATGGCGACCACCCGTACATGAAGCAGTGGTGGGTGCCGGGGTTGCAGATCGGCTACGAGCACTCGTTCGTCCATCAGGTGGCCGACTTCATCAAGAGTTTGGACGGCAAGGAAGCGGCGCAGCCGGACTTCCGCAGCGCGCAGGAGACGCAGAAGGTCTGCGATGCGGTGCTGAGCTCGGCCAAGAGCGGGAAGTGGGAAAACGCAAAGTAGCGACGCGGGATCGCAAACGAAGTTTGTGGTCGAACGTAGTACAATCGCCCGCCCGGCCCCGCGGAGGAGTCGGGCGGTGTCGTTCGTGGAAAGCGAAAGGCGAAGATTGAACGCAGAGACGCAGAGGTGAGGAGGTAGGAGGAGAGAGAACAGAACCGTCATTGTTCTGTGTTTTCTCGTCCCATCTCCCTGGCTCTGCTTCTCTGCGTTCGGTCTTCTTCTGCACCCCGGTGAGCCGTTAAAGTGAAAACCGACCTTCGGAGACCGACTATGACATTCTCCCGTGCGGCGACGTTCCTCTTCCTCCTCGCCGCGTGCTCGATCGCGTCCGCGCAGGACGATGCCGGGTTCGTCCAGCTCTTCAACGGCAAGGACCTTACCGGCTGGGAGGGTGACGGAAAATTCTGGTCCGTCCGCGACGACGGGACAGGGGGGGCGATCACCGGCGAGACGACCAAGGAGAACCCGACGAAGGGGAACACCTTCCTCATCTGGCGCGGTGGAACCGTGGCCGACTTCGAGCTGCGCGTGAAGTACAAGATCACCGGCGACAACAACTCCGGCATCCAGTACCGCTCGAAGGAACTGCCGAACTTCGTCGTTTCTGGCTACCAGGCGGATCTCGACACCGCGCGACGGTATGCGGGCATGCTGTACGAAGAGCGCGGCCGGGGCATCGTCGCCGAGCCGGGCCAGAGGGTGAGCGTCACCGCGACGGGTGAGAAGAAGGTCACCGGCCAGACCGCTCCCGCCGAGGCGGTGAAGAACGCCGCGAGGGACGGCGACTGGAACGAGTACACGATCACCGCGATCGGCAACCATCTCGTCCACAAGCTCAACGGTGTCGTCACGGCCGAGATCACCGACGATCAGGTGGAGAAGCGCGCGATGGAGGGGATCCTCGCGCTTCAGGTTCACGCCGGGAAGCCGATGACCATCCAGTTCAAGGACGTTCGGCTGAAGACGATCACGCCTGCGGCGAGCAAGCCCGCGGCGGGCAGCGCGACTGCTCCGGCGACGACGCAGGCCGGTGCGGGCGACGCGCCGAGCCCGAAATGGATCTGGCGCGGCAGGCGCACGAGGGACGGCGAGATCGCCTACTTCCGCAAGTCCCTCTTCCTCTGGGCCACGCCGGTCAAGGCGGAACTGACCGCGACCTGCGACAACCAGCTCGAAGTGTTCGTCAACGGCGCGAGCGTCGGCAAGAGCGCGGGCAAAGGCGACGACTGGAAGCAACCGATCGCTGTCGACGTGGCAAAGCACCTCGCCTTCGGCCACAACGCGATCGCCGTGCGCGGGAAGAACACCGGCGGCCCCGCAGGTCTGCTGCTGAAGCTCGAGGTGGAGATGAGCGACGGCCAGCGCGACACGCTGGTGACCGACGGCGCGTGGATCGCGACGTCGGGCGAGAAGCCCGGATGGAGCAACCAGAACTTTGACGGCGTGGGCTGGTCCAATGCCCAGGTCATCGCCGACGCCGGCGCCGAACCATGGGGCGACGTGCCGGGTCTGGAGGGCAAGGGCGCGGCAATCGCCGCCGCCACACCCGCGGAGAAACTGCGCCTGCTCCCCGGCTTCAAGGCCGAGCTGATCTACAGCGTGCCGAAGGCGCGGCAGGGGTCGTGGGTCAGCATGTGCTTCGACGACAAGGGCCGCATTATCGCCAGCGATCAGAGCACGTCGCTCTTTCGCGTCACGCTTGCCAAGGATGGGGCGCCGCTGAAGGTCGAGCAGCTCAAGGTGGACATCGGACAGGCGCAAGGACTGCTCTACCACAACGACAGCCTGTACGTGAACGTGAACGGCTCGGCCGCGCAGGGCAGCGGCTTCTACCGCGTGCGCGACACCGACGGCGACGATCAGTTCGACGAGGTGAAGCTGCTGAAGAAATTCGCCGGGGGCGGCGAGCACGGCCCGCACGCGATCCGTCTCGGGCCGGACGGAAAGCTCTACATCCTCAACGGCAACCACACCGACGTGCCCGACGGCATGTCGTCCAACTCCGCGCACAAGAACTTTCAGGAAGACCTCCTGCTCCCGCGCCAGCCCGATGCCGGCGGGCACGCGACCGGGCGCATGGCGCCGGGCGGGTACATCCTCCGCACCGATCTGGAGGGCAAAGAGTGGGAGCTGCTTTGCGGTGGCTTTCGCAATGCGTACGACATGGACTTCAACCCGGACGGCGAGCTGTTCGCGTTCGACGCCGACATGGAGTGGGACGTCGGCCTGCCGTGGTATCGCCCCACGCGCGTGAACCACGCGACGAGCGGCGCCGAGTTCGGCTGGCGCTACGGCAGCGGCAAGTGGCCGGCGTACAGCGCCGACAGCATGGGCGGCTTCGATGTCGGCATCGGCTCGCCGACGGGCGTGACGTTCGGCACGGGCGCGAAGTTCCCCGCCAAGTACCAGCGGGCGCTGTTCATCCTCGACTGGTCGTACGGCACGATCCACGCGATGCACCTGACGCCGGCGGGCTCGACGTACGCGGCCACGTTCGAGCCGTTCGTCGCGGGCAAGCCGCTGCCGGTGACGGACATTGCCGTCGGCCCGGACGGGGCGATGTACTTCACGATGGGCGGGCGCAACGCGCAGTCGGGGTTGTATCGCGTCTCGTACGCGGGCGACGAATCGACCGCCGCTGGCGGCGTCGCGGACGAAGCGCCGGCGATTCGCGAAGCCGCAAGCGGCGCAGCCCAGGCGCGGGCGCAGCGGCGGACGCTCGAAGCGTTCCACGGCCACGCGA
>JBAUGM010000861.1:0-9061 GCA_049679725.1 Tepidisphaeraceae bacterium | reverse complement strand
AAGTAGACCTGTATCGGACAGTATTGCATGCTGAGGTACTCCGAAGCATCTGGCTTCACCGACGGATCGGCCAGATCCTTCGGAGTACCTCAGGATGACAACGTTCGAGAATCGTGCGCTCCCATTTAGCACTACAGCGCGCGCTGTAGTGTTAGAACACCTGCAAGCCATCAGCGCCGTCCCAGAAGTAGTCGCCATTGGAGTTTCTTCCAACGCTACCGGTGAGGTGATTTCCACCAATGGCGGACGTTCGATCGACTCCACCAATAATAATGGTGTTGCTGCCTTGAAAATCTGTCATATCCATCGAGTAGCCATTAGCGTCCGACGAGTAGTAGTACGTGTCGTCATCTGAACCTCCCTCCACAATGCCGCCACCTCGTGAAAGGTGAAATGTATCGTTGTCAACTCCACCGGTCAGCGTGAACTCGGTGCTGCCCGGTTCAGCGAACAAGGTAAGATCATCGTTCCCTTCCTCTCCATTGATTACGACATCGACGCTGCCGTCGCTTATCGCCGTATGCAGAACCACCGTATCGACCCCCCCACCCATATTCGCGAGAATCCCTTCGATCGCTACGTTATTAACAAACGAGTAATCAATGCCGTTGACCTCGATTTCAGGTCGGTCATCTGTGTCGCCATCATCTGGCGTAACCCAGATCTCTGCCGTCTCGCTCGCAGCGGTCCCGGTGATCGTGAGTAGCGGACCATCGCCGACGACGGTTAGGGCAAACAAGCGACGCGATTCGAGTCCTTCAAACATGGAGCTACCTTTCGAGATTCAGGAGCAGCGATACTGCTGCTAAGCCAACTAGGCAACACTTGGTCCATCGGCAAGCCGATGGCGATACGGTCGGCGGCGTGCCGGCCGGGTCGCGACGATTTGCCTTACCGGCCCTTCTGCTTGTTCAGGTAGAAGATCGTGCCGGTGTAAAACGTGATCAGCCCGTTATCGGTGCTGGCACCTTGGTGTTGGGCGGTTTCCGGCGAGACAACGATTCGGGCGAAGGGCTCGGTTGGGTAGTAGGCCACGTGCCCATCAAAAAAGGCGAGGTTCGTCCACGCGTTAAGGCCGTCTGCCGTCTTCTTGCCGTGACGAGCTCCCATGCGCGCGGTGCCGATGTTTTGAAGAGGCGGCGGGGGCGGCGCCGAGGGCTGATTCATCCAGTTGGTGTCCGCAGCTTCGACGACCATAACGACTTCGCCAGCCTTCTTGATCTGGCCCAAGTGCCGCGAGAAGCGGCGGTCGTTCAGGTCGTCAATCATTTCCTGCGTATTGGCCGCGGCTGCGTCGAAGTAGACGAACGGCGCGGCCTTGTTGCCGCCGAGGTAGAACATGGTTCCCGTCGTGACGCGAGTCGGAAGCTGGTACCAGCTCATGATCCCAAAACCCTCGGCGGCGGCGACGGAGTCGGCATTGATACGGCCCGCGTTGTTGCGCGCATCGGTCGGGTACGAACCTGCACTGCCGGTCAACGCATCTTCATCGATCCCTTCCGGGCAACGGAAAATGCTCGACCGGTTGAACTTCTTCTGGTTCGTCGGGGTGCCGGGCTCCGTGTACACGCTCGGCGCGTGGATGTACTTCTGCTTGACCAGTTCGGTCGGCCACCACCAGCCCGGAGGATAGGCCGCATTGCCTGCGCGGATCTCGCCGGGTGGGAACTTGCCTTTGTTCTGGTTCATGTACATCAGCAAAGCCAGCGAGATCTGTCGCATGTTGCTGCTGCACTGCACCACCGCCGCCTGCCGCCGCGCCGATTGCAGGGCGGGCAACAGGATGGCGATCAGCACGGCGATGATGCCGATGACGACCAGCAGTTCGACAAGGGTAAAGGCCTTGCGACGAAGGGTCCGCACGGGACGGGCGGTGAGATGTGAACGGGACATGGCCTGCTCCTTTGAAGTGTCTTGGGCACCTAAGAAATCTCGTTCTCTGGCACACACTTCTGCCGGCGGAGCACAGATGGCGTCGGCAGCGGGCTATTCAGTTTTTCTGCGGCGACCGCGTGCGACCCGGCCGGCCGAGGCCGGCCGGGTCACGCGCTCATCCGTTACCAGGTCTTTCCGCTCTGCTGGCGGACGTAGAAGATCGTCTCGCGGAACTGGTTTTCCAGGTTGTGGTCATTCTTGTCGGGATCCTTCACGAACGGCTCCGTCGGAAAGAGGCCGACGTGACCGTCGAAGAAGGCCAGGTTCGTCCAGGCGTTGGCGCCGTTGGCCGTCTTCTTGCCGTGGCGCGCGCCCATGCGGCGAAGGAACACCGTCGTCGGGAACGTGGCACTGGCCGTCTGATCGTGCCAGTTGCTGTCGGCGGCCTCGATGACCATGACCATCTCGGCGGCCTTCTTGATCATCCCGCGGTGGCGCCCCCACTGCGCCTCGTGCAGCCGCTTGATGTCGTCGGTGTTGAAGTAGAGGAACGGCGTGATGCGCCTGCCATTGGGCGCGGACCCGGAGCCGGCAAGGTTGCGGCTGTTGAGCATGTACCAGGACGGGATGCCCCACCCCTCGGCCGCGCAGCTGCCGTCATTTACGATCGTGAACCTGTTGTTGTTCGCATGCGTCGGGTACTCGGAGTTGCCGAAGCTGACCGAACTAAAATCTTCGTCAATGCCTTCCGGGCAGCGGAAGACGTTGGAGCGGTTGAACTGCTTCTCGCTCGTCGCCATCCCGGGCGTCGGGTAGACGTTGGGTGCGTTGATGTACTTCTGGCGGACCAGTTCGTTGGCCCACCACCAGCCGGACGGGTAGTGCGGAGCGAGGCTCGGGCGCAGGTGCGTTGGGGGGTGCCTCCCCTTGTTCTGGTCAATGTACATGATCATCCCCATCGCGATCTGGCGCATGTTGCTGCTGCACTGCACCACCGACGCCTGCCGCCGCGCCGAATTCAGCGCGGGCAGCAGGATCGCGATGAGGATCGCGATGATGCCGATCACGACCAGCAGCTCGACCAGGGTAAAACCCTTGGACAGCTCCCGGCGCGGGGAACGCGGCGAGGCCGCCCGATCAACAAAAACACTCTTCATGCTCTGCTCCATTGGGACGTGAAAATCATGTGCGCCGACCGTCAGGTCGGATGACGTTACTTGCAGCGAAACCGACGGTCGGCATCCGCCTGCGCTGTGACTTGAACCGTTGTGACCTGAACCGCCGTGACTTGAACCGTTGCTTCCCGCATCGAGGGCGAGCAGGTCGTGGGCGCCGGGGACAACCATGGCGGTGGCCGCCGCGGTCATCGGGTCGCCCCAGCTCTCTTTGTGTCGACGCAGAAACATGAAACTTTCCTCCACGCTTCGCTCTTATCATCCCGCCGGGCATCCGCCAGGAGCCCGCGGGGTGTGACATGACTCGCGGTGCGACTTTTAGTCTCTTGCCGTCGCGCCGTTGCCGGCGGGGGTGACCAGGGTCGGGCTGACCGTGATCACGACGCGCGGCGAGCTCACGCCGTTCTTCATCCGCCACAACAACCGCTCGACCGCCAGGCGAGCGATGGTTTGACGGTTCAGGTCGATGGATGCCGGGGCCGGTCGCATGAGCGACAGCAGTTCCCGTTCGTTGTCGCAGGAGACGATCTCGACGTCGCGCCCGGGCTGGATGCCGCGGCGCTCGAGGTGCCGGTAGACGCGGAGCGTCACGCGGTCGACGGGGACGAAGATCCCGGTCGGGCGCGGGGAGGCCGCGAGCCACTGGTCGACGAGGCGCTCGGCTTCGAGATCGATGTCGTGCGTGTCCGAGCTTTCGAAGATGGTCGGCGTCACGCCCGCCGCCAGTGTCGCGGCGGAGAAGGCGATCAGGCGCTGCTGGTAGATCGTGAACCCGACGTCCGGGTTCATGTAGGCCACGTTGCGGTGCCCGCGCTGCATGAGGTGCTGGGCGGCGAGCGTGCCGATCGTCTGGTGATCGGTTTTGACGCGATCGCCCCACGGGTCGAGGTTCGCGTCGTCACGGCTCATCATCCAGACGGCGGGAATGCGCTGGAGGTCGGGCGTCATGGCCTCGGCGGGGAACTGGCCGTAGCCGAGGATGCCGTCGACGTTTCCGGCACGGACCGCCTGCGGGAGGGAGTTCTCACCGCTGCCGTGGGCGAAGATCAGGTTGAGGTTTCGCTCCGCCAGCGCCCGTTGCACGAGGCTGAGGACGGAGGTGGCGATGGACGTGCCTTTGCGGAGGTGGAGGAGGGCGACGTTGTGCGTCCGGATCCCGTCCGCCGCCTTCGATTTGCGCCCGCGCCGCTTGCCGTTGGTGGCCGGCTCATAGCCGAGCTGGCCCATCGCCTCGCGCACCGCCGCGACCGCTTGCTCGGAACTGCACGGCTGATTGTTGATGATCCGCCACGCAGTCGCGTACGAAACGTTCGCAGCCTGGGCAACGCGGGTGATCGACATGGGGTGAATAATGCCACGAAAATTCATTTCGTCAACTGAATATTCTGGAATTATTCACTGAATCTAACATAGGTTAGTCTAGTATCCACCGTACTTTCCGGGCCGACTGGATAGTGCATGGTTAGTTATTTTATTCACGAATATTCACAGTCCGTGCGAACGATTGCAGGGCTAGCGCGTTGCGGGGAAAGAAGTTACCGCAGGGGTCGTGGTACGAGGCGCTGAGGGAGGGAGCGAGGGCTCAATGGGGGTCAGGAAATGGGAGGGAATCGCGCACGACTCCCTGACAAGTCGCGTCCTTGAAATCGTTGGCGCCTTTCGGTGTAGCCGTCGAGCTTGCTCGCGGTGAGAGGCTCAGACGCGGCGAGCAAGCTCGCCGGCTACACGAAGAGGCATCTGCGATTCCTTACTTTGGCGCCGGGCCGGTGGATGCGCGGACGATCAACTCGGGCGCGAAGTGCCAGCGGTGCGGGGCATCGGTTTCGGCGCGGTCGAGGATGCGGTCCAGCAGAATGCGGGCCGCCTGGCGGCCCATTTGATAGGGGTCCTGCTTCACCGTCGTCAGCGGCGGGATCAGATCGGCGGCGAAGGGGAAGTCGGCGTAGCCCACGACGGACAGATCGCCGGGGATGCTCAACCCCAGCGCCGCGGCGGCGGCGTAGGCCTTCATCGCGAGCGGGTCGAGGGCGGCGAAGATGGCGGTGGGACGATTGGACTTGGACAGCAACTGTTTCAACGGCCCCGCCACCTCTTCGGACTCCCCCTCCAGCCGCTCGCACTTGCCGCCGCCCTGCTCGATCGTCTTGGCGAAGCTCTGCCCGCGGCGCGGGAGGTTGCCGCTGCGGTGCGGGAGCGTCACGTGCGCGACGCGCTTGTGCCCCAGCGCCAGCAGGTGCTCGGCCGCCAGCTTGCCGCCGAGTTCTTCGTCGGTGCCGACGTGGTCGGCGTGGGTGGTCGTCTCGCGGTCGACGGTCACCAGCGGGATGTGCCGCTGCCAGATCTCCTGGAAGTGCACGTCGGGCACGGAGGCGTCGACGGGAAAGATGATCACGCCGTCGACGCGCCGGTCGACGAGGCGGTGGATCTGGTTCAGTTCCGTGTTCTTCGTGTCGGTGCGGGGGTTGGTCCAGAGCTGGATGGGGACGAAGTCGGCGGTCATCAGCTCATCGTGGATGCCGCGGGCGATCTGGCCGTGGAAGAAGATCGACGGCGGCATGATCACGCCGATCGAGCCCGTCCGGCCGGTCTGCATGCCCTGCACGAGCAGGTTGGGCCGGTAGCGCAGGCGCTTGGCGGCTTCGAGGACGCGCTTGCGGGTTTCCTCGGAGGTTTGGTCCTTGCCGGCCAGGACGAGCGAGACGGTGACGCGCGAGACGTTGGCTTCACGCGCGATATCCTGCTGGCTCACACGTCGCGCGGGGGGGTTGCGCTTCGTCATCGCTCTTGCACCGCCTGATCGAGAAACGTTCGACGTTCGAAATCACCCTCACCCCAACCCTCTCCCGGCGTACCGGGCGAGGGGGAAAGAGCTACTTCCCGACCGGCGTCAGCGTGATGGTGCGGAGGCGCATGAGTTCTGCGCCGGCGATCCGAGCCGGGGTGACGGCAATGGTAAGCGATCCGGGCGTCAGATGCACCTTTCCGAGGGGTTGCGCGACCTCCTGCCCGGGTTGGACGGAGGCGCGGATGGTTTGGTTGGCGAGCTTCACGTCGAACGTCCCGCCGGCCGAAGTGGGGTCGGCGTCGTACGTGACGGAGACGTCGAAGTCGGTCGGGACCGTCACGCGCACGGGCCAGGCGACGGCATCGTCCGCGCGCGTCCACTGCTCGACGAATGCGTTCTCGCGCTTGCCCTGTCCGAACTTGATCGTCGACCCGTTCAGTTGTCCATCGAAGGCGCGCAGCGCGTTGGGTCGAGAGGAAAGGAGCAGTCGCCGATCGTCGCAGATGACATCACCGTCGCACTGCAGGACGACGACGGAATCGACCGCATCGGGCGCATTGGTCGGCACGGCGATGGAGAGATCGAGGTCACCCTTTCGCTCGATCTTGAGCGCCGTCCTGGCCGAATCGGAAAGGAGGTAGGCGTGCTTCACGTTCGACGTCAGCCCGCCGACGACGAGCTTGCCGTCGCTCGGCCAATCGAAGACGTGCAGGTACAACGTGTCGCCCCTGCCCTGAGCGCCGTCGAAGGGCTTCAGCGTCGATTCGCCCCACGCCTGCACGGGCAGCGGCGTGCGCATCGTGCCGTGGATGCTGTCGCCGTTCACGCGCATCCACTCGCCGATGCCCTGGAGGATGGCGACGTCCTTTTCGTCGATCGTGCCGTCGCCGCGCGGTCCGACGTTGAGCATCAGGTTTCCGCCGCGCGCTGCGGTCTTGGCGATGATCTCGATGAAGTGGGCGACGGGCTTGTGCGATTGGTCGGCGCGATGGTAGCCGTACGATTCGTTGGTCGTGGGGATCGCTTCCCAATCTCCCTCGTGCGGCGGAAGCTCCGCCGGCCGGTCGGCCGTCGAGATGTAGTCCGCCAGCTCGGGCACGCAGCGCGAGCTGATGACGACGTTCGGACCGGCCTCGCGCGTCGCCTTGAAAATCCGGTAGTTCTCGGATGGCGGGAGCCGGTTGGGCGTGTCGAACCAGATCAGGTCAGGGTCGTACTTCGCGATCAGCTCCTGCACCTGCGGGATGGCTTTGCGATCGACGTACCGTGCGGTGGTCGCGACCATTTGCGGCGTCGATTCCCACCAGTTTCGCCCGCCGTGGAGGAGTTTGTTACCGCCGGGCTGCTGATAGTCCCAATCGTTGCCGGCGCCGTCGGGCTCACCCCAGTCCCAGGCCTGCGAGTAGTAGAAGCCGAAGCGGATCCCCTGCCGCGCGGTGGCAGCCTTGAGGTCGCGCATGGGGTCGTGCTTCCACGCGGTCGCTTTGACGATGTTGTCGGGGCTGACGTCCGAGTCGTACATCGCGAAGCCGTCGTGGTGCTTGGACGTAATAACGAGGTAGCCCATGCCCGCGTCTTTCGCGAGCTTGGCCCAGGCATCGGCGTCGAATCGCGTCGGGTTGAACTTGACGGCGACTTCCTTGCGGTAGACGTCGATCGGAATCTTCGCCTTGCGCTGGATGTGCTCGGCGTACCCCTCGACGGGCTCCCCCTGCCACACGCCGGCGAGGTCGGAATAGACCCCCCAGTGAATGAACAGGCCGAAGCGCGCGTCGCGCCACCACTGCATGCGCTGGTCGTGCGTCTTCATCGACTCGCGCCACCAGGCGAGTTCCGGGCTGTCGAGGGCGGGGATGGCGAAAGCGGCAGCGGCGCCGTCAGCAGGCGCTTCCGCAAGAGTGGCCTGGGAGGACTCCAATGCGACCACCAGGGTCGCGGGACGATTCTTCGAACCCGTGGCTTGTTCCGCGGATGCGTGCATACAACTCCGATTTCCCCGATCTGCAACCATTCTAACCTATGTTCGTTTGGTGGTTCTGTCAACCATTTGGCGCGATTTCTGAAGGCTTTTGCGCAAATTCGTAACGCGCGGTGGCAACCCGCGTTTTCGTCATAGGAAGTGGTTTGCGAAAAAGCGCCGAGGCTTGAACGTCATCACTCCTCTTTCTTCACAAACGCGCCGACGAAGCCGCCGCCGGCGGGCATGTCGATCGTGACCGTGTCGGATGGCGACAGCGGCACGTCCTTCTCGATCTTCATCTCCTCCGGCATCGCACCGTCGCGGACGAGCGTGGCGGTGAACTTGCCCTCGCGCAGGAACGAGAGCGGCACCGTGATCTGCCGCGGCTTCGTGCCGTTCAGCACGCCGAGAAACCATTTGTCCCCCAACCGCCGCGCGAAGACGGCGAGTTCGCCGATTTCCGACGGCGGGAGGACGATCGTCTGGTCCCAGACGGGCGGGATCGCGCGGATGACGTCGGCCGCGGGGCTGGCGAGGAGTTTGCTCGGGTGGGCGGCGTACGTGTGCAGGGGCGCGGTGAAGACGACGGGGATCGCGATCTGGTGGGCGAACGTCGTATCGCCGCGACGCTCGGTGAACAGCACGCCGGTGTACTCGCCATGGCCGACGGGGAAGCGCGTGAACGGGAGCGTCGCCTCGTGCACGGCGCGGCTCTCGAGCTTGCGCGCCTCCATCCCGCGGATCGCCTCGCGAACCAGCTCGTTCGGCCAGGTGCGCGACTCGCCGGTCGGTTTGTTCGCGCCGTGGAAGTTCAGCAACAGCTTGTGCTCGGCGCATTCGCGCAGGATCGCGTGGTACTGGTCGATCGTCTCCTTGTGCTCGTGGTCGAAGAAGTCGACCTTCAGCCCGGCGATGTTGTTCTCGACGCAGGTCTTGTAGAGGGCCCTGCGCGCCTCGGGATCGCGCAGCTTCTTCGAATCGACCCAGACGAAGATGCCGACACCCTGCGCGCGGGACGAATCGACGAGGTCCTTCAGTTCCTCCGCGGGCCAGCGACTCCAGAACCCTTCGAGGATGCTGTACTCAAAGCCGAGCTGGGCGGCGAGGTCGCTCCACTGCTTCATGTCCTTCGCGGTGACGCGCGGGCGGGAAGTGGGCGAGGTCGAGGTGGTCGAAGCGGTCCGCGCCCCATCCCGCGCTCCTGTTGGCGAGCCCGCTTGAGCGGGCGGGGTGGCTTGCGCGAGTCGCGTTGCGTCGCCCTCGGAT
>JBAUGM010000860.1:0-11695 GCA_049679725.1 Tepidisphaeraceae bacterium | reverse complement strand
CGCCAGCACCCTCCGCTCGCGCATGAAGAAGCTCGGCGTGCCGCGCCACATACCCGTCGACCGCTGATTTCTCGCCCGCGACATATCACGGCCGCGCCCGCGACATATCGCGGAGCCGTGTTTCGTCGCGGTTCCTGCAGGCTCATGCCCGACTCTACCGAATTCTATAAACCTAGATGGGTTCAACTGTTGAATCGGTCTGGCAGGCAATTCTGCCTCGACCGGGAACCGGTATCGACATTGCTCAGTCCCTCTGCGGCATGGATCTTCCTCCGCGTTCCATCCGCTGGTTTGCCCCTCGCCTTCGGCCTCGCGTGCGCGCCACAGATGCGGACGATCGACGAACCCTCATCGCGATCTTTGACACCAAGGCCGATGTCGAGGACGCGTTCACGCGCTACGCGGCGGCGGGACTCGATACCGATGGCATCTCCGTGGTCGGCCGGGCCTATCACATCGACGAGCAGCTTTGCGGGTTCGCGTGCGGCGTGGGTGGCCAGGACGACTACGCCGGGCGCGACGCGGACTTCTGGAACGCGCTGTGGCGCGCCTTGCCGGGCGCGGCATTTCTCTGGGTGCCCAGGATCGGCCCCCTCGTCTTCGCCGGATCCTTCCTGGCTGACGTCAGGGGCGCATCGCACTCGATTGAGCTGGCGGCGCCCATCAGCCCGGTCGGCGATGCGCTGCTGGCGCTGGGCGCGCCGCTCGACGTCGCCGGCAACTGCGAGTCGGCCTTACGCGCCGACCGGTTGCTCTTCGTGGCGCGCGCCGAGCCGCACGACGTCGCGTCCACCTACGTGCTGCTCGGACAAAGCCGCTCGCTCGAGGTTCGCGTCTTCGCGGCGCGCCCGCCCCGCGGCGGCGGCGCTCACGCAACGGGGGAGGTCCAATGACTTCGCCGTCGCGCGTCACCGCGAGCTTCGTCGTCACGCCGACCGATGACGCCGGCGTCGTTCGCGGGATGCTGCTGGCGCTGTTCGTCCTGTCGATGCGAGAGGTGGCCGAGCGCGTCCGCACCGCCGCCGCCTTCGCCGACGCGGCTTCGGAAACCGAGCCGGCGCCGGTTCCGTCAGACTCAATCTTCGAAACCGAGTTGGCCCGCTCGTGACGGGGAACAAGCCATGCCGCGACGAAGCCTCAAGGCGTTTTTCATGGCGATGGCGCTACTCGTCGTCTGGAAGCTATTCACGGGGGCTTAGAGCATGATGCAATTGACGACGAACGCGATCTCCGAACCGATGCCCTGGCGCCTTGCCCGCGCCTGGATCGCGGGTACGCTCCGCGCCGCACTGCTCAGCGTTCCCGCCGCCCCCGCCAGGCCCGCAGCGCCGCCGCGCGCACGAGCGTGATCGGGTCGCCGTAGCTCGCCAGCGTGTTCTTCTGGATGTACGGCGCGTTGCGGCTGATCTAATCTAGCCGCCAAGAACGCCAGGAACGCCAGGAATGCGAGGGGCAACCTCTTCTTGACTTCCTTGGCGTGCTTGACGCGACATGCTCCCCTGCAAACCCCGGCATGCGATCCTGAAGCGGCGGTCCGGTTCATCACTACACGGCGGCACCATCCGCGAGGCAATCGGGCTGGCCACGCTCGTCAACGGCCCTTACCTTTCAACTCCATGACCCAGCCGAAGGTCGAGTCGACTCTGGCACTGCCGGGAACCATAAGCTCGCTCGCCGTCTGCGCGAACGACGCCCTCGTTACGCACCACAGCGGGGCCTGGAAAGTAGGGGCCATGCGTAACTTCGTCGCCGCTGTGGACCTTGGCAGCGGCAAGGTTCGCTGGACGACAAAGGTCAAGCTTCCGCCCAGCCAAATCACGTGCGATCCGGAGGGTCGAGAGGCGTACTTCTGCACGAACCTGATCGGATTCGGTGAGGGCAGCGTGTATGCCGTCGATCCTGCGACCGGGCGGGCGCGTTGGGAGCAGAAACTCAAATCCCTCCACGCGATGTCCGCCGTCACGCTCGCTGGGGATCACGTCCTCGTGCCGTGCGCCGGCCAACTGTTGGCCCTCAGGCGGTCCGACGGGAAGCTAGCCTGGGCCGTGACGATGGACCGGTCGGTGCATCCGATGATCGCGCTGGGGACGGACGGCGCTACCGCCTACGCGGCGGGGAGCGCGAGCGGAGAGGTAATTGCGGTCGGAGTGACAAGCGGCCGGACGCTGTGGCGGACTCGCGCGGGTTCGATGGGAGTCGCAGGGGTGGGGTTCGCCGCCGGACGGCTCTTGGTCGCTCGCGCATACGAACCGCTGCTCGTGCTCGAACTTGGGGGAGGCACGCCGGTCCGTGAGGTGAAGTCGGAAGCCTCGACCGACTGCGCGAGCGACGGCCATTTCGCGTTCTTCGAGGCCGATTACGATGGTGAGGACTTGTCAAAGGTCGTCTGCTTGGACGCCAAGACCTTGCGAACGAAATGGACGTGGAAGATTGACTTGAAGAAGCGAAAGCCACCGCACGGTTTCGTGCCCGCGCTCGTCACGGCCGAGCGGGTTTACGTCGCCGCACATCACGGCGACGTGATTGCACTCGACCGGGAAGCCGGCAAACCCGTCTGGGAGCTATCCAACGCCGGCGACATGCTCGCCGGTTACCGGTTTCCCACGCGCTATGGAGACCGCGTACTCGTGTACGCGCGCAGCGGCGAGGCGAGCGAACTGCTCGCCATCCCCCGCTGACACGGGTCTTCGCGCTAATCCTGCATAGCCTCGCGGCCGGGAGGCGGGTCACGCTACTGACTCACGGGCGTGGCGCATATCATTGCGCACGATGGAACAACTCACCCCCAAACAAATCGTCGCCGAACTCGACCGCTACATCGTCGGCCAGGCCGATTTCAAGCGTGCGGTGGCGGTGGCCGTGCGGAACCGCTGGCGAAGGCAGCAGTTGCCGGGGTAGAATGAAGGTGGACGATGAAAACGATCGAATCAGGTTCGACGACGCTCGATGCGCTGCTGAACGAGGTCGAGCAGAGCAACGCCACGGTGCAGGTGCTGCGGGGCGGACGTCCGGTTGCCGAGGTTCGGCCGATCGCCGCGCCGCGCGTGGGGGGGCTTCCGCCGATCAATCCGCGGCTGAAGCCCGTGCTCTCGCCGGATTATGACCCGGTTGCCGGCATTGATGAAGAAGACTGGCCGGCCGACATGCGGTGAGTGCACGGATGCTGCTTCTCGATAGCTGCGTACTGCTCTGGATCGCCGAGGATCGAACCCGGCTTTCGCGCGCCGCGCTGGATGCGTTGGGGGACGACGCGCTTCCACGCTACGTCAGCGCCGTCTCCGCGATTGAGCTTGGCATTCAACACCGGCGCGGACGAATCACGTTGCCCTCTGAGCCGGAAAAATGGTTTGCCGATGTGTGCGATTCGTACGGCATCACGCCGATTCCCGTTACGTGGCAGATCGCGGCCCGATCCTCTCAGCTCCCGCTGATCCACCTCGATCCGCTGGACCGGTTGCTCATTGCGACGGCCACAGTGGCAGGGCTGCGCATCGTCACGCCTGATCGAATCATCCCGCGATATCCGGACGTGAACGTCGTCTGGTGATCTGCCTCGGTCGTTAACAGCCATGGAACAGTTGACCCCCAAACAGATCGTCGCCGAACTCGACCGCTACATCGTCGGCCAGGCCGATGCCAAGCGCGCCGTGGCGGTGGCGGTGCGGAATCGGTGGCGGCGGCAGCAGCTGCCGGAGCCGATGCGGCAGGATGTGGCGCCAAAGAACATCATCATGATCGGGCCCACCGGCGTCGGGAAGACGGAGATCGCCCGGCGGCTGGCGGGGCTCGTTTCCGCGCCGTTCATCAAGGTCGAGGCGACGAAGTACACCGAGGTCGGTTACCACGGCCGGGACGTGGAGTCGATGATCCGCGACCTGCTCGACATCGGCATCGGCATGGTCCGCGAGGAGATGACCGAGTCCGTCAAAGAGCCGGCGGAGAAGCAGGTGGAGGAGCGGCTGCTCGATTACCTGCTGCCCAAGTCGGACAACGCGTTCGGCGCGCTGGCGGACGAGGAGGCGCAGGCGAAGCGCGCGCGGACGCGGGAGAAGCTGCGCGAGCAGCTCCAATCGGGGGAACTCGAAGATCGTCACATCGAGATCAACGTGGAGGAGCGCTCCACCGTCGTCGGCGTGCTCGGGCAGGCGGGCATGGAGATGGACGTCGAATTCCAGAACATGTTCGAGAAGATGCTTCCCGCCAAGCGCGAGACGCGACGGCTCACCGTCGCGGATGCCCGAAAAGTGCTGATGGCGCAGGAGGCGGAGAAGCTGCTGGACAAGGGGAAGGTTCACGCGGCCGCGATCGAGCGGGTCGAGCAGTCGGGGATCGTCTTCCTCGACGAGATCGACAAGGTCGCCACCGGCGAGACCAAGCACGGCGGGCCGGACGTCTCGCGGCAGGGCGTGCAGCGCGACCTGCTCCCGATCGTCGAGGGGAGCACGGTGGTCACGAAGTACGGGCCGGTGAAGACCGACCACGTCCTGTTCATCGCGGCCGGGGCGTTTCACGGGAGCAAGCCGAGCGATCTGATGCCGGAGTTGCAGGGGCGGTTCCCGATTCGCGTGGAGTTGCAGGACCTGACGAAGGACGATTTCGTCCGCATCCTGAAGGAGCCGCAGAACGCGCTGACGACGCAGCAGATCGCGCTGCTGAAGACCGAAGGCGTCGATGTGAGCTTCGCGGACGACTCGATCGACGAGATGGCGCAGATCGCTTACGACGTGAACCGTCGGACGCAGAACATCGGGGCGCGGCGGCTGTACACGATCCTGGAGCGCGTGTTCGAGACGATCAGCTTCGAGGCGCCGGATTTGCCGGACAGGAAAGTGCGGATCACCGCGGATTACGTGCGGGAAAGGCTCGCGGAGGTGGTGAAGGACGAGGATTTGAGCAAGTTCATTCTTTGAAATTGCGGAATGCGGAATGCGGATTTGATTGCAATCCGCAATCCGCAATCCCAAATCCGCAATCTCAATGCCGCGCCATCCCCGGCTCATCGGATTCGCGCAGATAGAGCAGACCGGTGAACGAATCGTCTCGCCCGAAGTCGATTGGCCCGGCCCAGCTGGCGCTTTCGCCGGTGGCGTTCTTGTGCTGGGAGAGGTTGAAGCGGAGCAACCGCGGGCGGCCCTTGGCGGGGTCGGCGATGGCGCTCCAGGGGATGCGGAGCTCGCCGCGCCAGTCGCCTTCCAGCGCGCAGGCGTAGCGGAGTTGGCGGACGCCTTCGATCGGTTCCCACGGGTTGGCGCTCAGCCGCGGGTCGGTCTTGCGCTCGAGCGAGACGCTGCCGGTCGGTTTGCAGACCAGGTTGAGGACCGGGCCTACCGAGTTGTCGTTATAGACGGCCTGCACGAGGACCTGGCAGAGGTCTTCGCCCCACGCGCGGCGCTGCTGGTAGTCCACGTCGTTGCGCGCGGATTTCAGGTCTGCTCCGGAGATCCCGCCGAGCCGGAAGGCGAGATAGAAGTTTTCGTCCGCCCAACCCGTGTAGATGCGCGAGCTCGTCTCGGCCGGCTGGACGTCGGCGCGCTGCAGCGCGGGGCGGTTGAACATGCGCGTGAGCGGGCCATCGTGCAGGAGGTCGAGGTCGTCCCAGTCGTCGAGCTTGCCGTTGATGTCGAGCCCCGGCCGGCGGCGCTCGCTCAGGCCGACGGGGAGGACGAGGCGCAGCTTCGACTCGCGCTTGAAGTAGCCGTCGGTGAACGTCAGCTCGATCGGCCGGCGGTCCTTGCTCGTGATCTTTTCCAGGTTGTAGCGCGCGTCCATTGAGAGCTTCTGCACGCGGTAGGTCGCCAGCGAATCGATGGTCGTCGGCTGCGGCTGGACTTCGAACGGCGCGGGAACACTCGTCCACTGGAGCGTGTTCTGGACCAGCTCCTTGTCGGATGCGTTGTAGATATCGAGCCCGAGACGCAGGCTGACCCACTGGCCCGGCTGCTTGCTGTCGGGCGCGTCAAAGAGCCATTGCGTCGATCGGCCCATCAGCACCGGCCGCTCCTGCGCCTCTGCCCAGCGCAAGAGGCGCAGGTTCAGCTCGCGGCGTTTCTGCTCGTCGGCCTGCTGACCGGGTTCGCGAAGGAGGACGGACTGCGCGAGCAGCCGCTGCGCTTCGAGCCACGCGGCCGGGTCGGTCATGCCGCACATCAGGGCGTAGACGGGATCGGCGAGCTGGTTGGGCTGAATCTCGACTTGCTTCGCGACCAGGCGCGCCAGGAGCAGGGCGTTGATCCATTCCCCGCGCTGGCGCGAGAGCCAGAGGTATTCGTAGTCCTGCTGCGCACGTCGCAGCCACTTGAGCTGCACCGTCGGCACCGGCTCCTCAAGCCCGAACCATTCGCCGGGGTAGAACCAGACGATGTTGCCCGGCTCGGCCGGCTCGTGCGGGCCGCTTGTGCGCGGCAGGGCGGAGTTCCACTGGATGACCGTCGCTTGCCGGAGGAATGCGAGCCACGCCCAGAGGCGCACGTCGCGCTCGTCGGCGCCGGCGCCCATGTACGGGTTGAGGCCCGTCGCGCTGGCGCTGAGCCACCGCTGCGGCCGTTCGACGCCTTCCGGCCACGCCTGGAGCGGCGTCGCGAAGACCAGCCCCGGCGCGGCGGCGATGACGCGCGGCGTGCCCTTGGGGTCGATCAGGTTCGGGTTGTGCTGCCCGGCGAAGTGCAGCTGGTCGTCCTCCAGCGGCAACGTGACGCGCAGGTTCGGGTCGACGTTCAGGATCTGCGCCGCGTCGGCCGAGATCTGGATGCTCTCGGACGGCCCGGCGCGACCGCTCGACGCCTTCTCCACGAACACGCTCGATCGCGACAACCACTGATTCTGCGAGAAGTGCGACGCGGCAGATGACCAGTACGCCAACCGGCTCTTCAGGTCGTACGATGCGAGGAAATCCGGCGCCGGCAGCGGCCAGTACCCCAGCGGCGTGCGGTCGGCGAAGGCGTCGCCGTTCAGCCAGGGGGCGATGATCGTGTCCAGATCGTCCCACGTGACGCTCGGGCTCACGTTCGTCCACTTCACGAGCGGCTGAAGCCGCGGGATGACGAGCCCTGTGCGGTTGCGCTGCGCGAGCGTCACGAGCTGGTCGAGTGTGCGGATGGACTTGGCGTACTGCGGGTCGCTGCGGCTCAATAGCTGTGGGCGGACGGCTTCGAACTGCGACGGGAAGAGGCGCTGGAGGTCTTCCCACTCGAGCCGGCTGACCATTTGAAGGTGCCGTTCGTCGGGGATGACGAAGTCGTGCACGGTCAGCCGCACGTCGACCGATGCCAGCGGATTCTCGCGACCCGATTCGGTCACGTCGCACCGCGCGACGTACTCGCCGGGCTTCGTTTCCGGCGGGATCTGCAGGTCCACCCAGACGAGCACCGGTTCGCCTTGTGCATCGGTCGCGCGCGACTGCGGGTTCGTCGCGTCGAGCGGGTTGCGGAGGGCGGCGATGTTGATCGAGCCTTTTTCGTGCGGCAGCGGGAGGAGCGCACGCGGCAGGTTGCGGTTCTCGACGGAGAGGCCGGTGTGCCTGACGTAGCCCGCGCGGTTGACGTCGACGGGAAGCTCGACGACCTGGAACGCGCTGAGATGGTCGACGGGGATGGCGTCGTTCGTCCCCTGTAACCGGAACGGGCGAAGGCGGAGCGTGTGGGGTCGCTTGGCGTTGGGGCTCGGCAGGCGATCGAGCTGGATGGCGAAGCTCGCCCACTCGTTCTTGGCGGCCACCATCGTCACGCCGCCATCCTGCGGGATGGGGCGGACGGGGTCGTTCAGGTTCACAGCGCGGACGAGCGGGCCGGTTTCAATCGGCGCGCGGTCGGACGACGTCGTCGACGTGCACCCCACGAGCCTGGCAACAACTGCGCAGATCAACAGCAAACGAGCACGGCGTCCGATAGCCAGCGCCGTCCTGCCTGATAGCCGGTGGCGGAAGCCCCGGTCTTTGTGAAGATTCGGTTTGGCGTTGCGGTTCAAGGTCAATCGCATGGAGTACGGCTCGGTCGTTGCACAGTCGCTGGGCAGCGCGGCGGCGGATGCACTGTCTTTCGCCACCGCCGGTTATGCGCGATCCGGCTGACGCGGGTGAATTCAAAGCGGCCTCTGAGGAAATTCGCGCGGGGCGAACCGCCGTTTCCTTTGAAAACTCGGGCATTTTCGCCCGCAGCGCGATGGCCCGCGCCGCGCAAAATGCTTTCGCGCGACGAGTGGCACGACCTTTGTTCTACCACATCCACGTGCGAACGAAAGTTTCGCAGCGGGAAACAAAGTCATGACCATCGTGCGACAGGATGGATCCGTCGAGTTTCGTTTCTTCCGTCCCGAAGCCAGGGAGGTGCGGGTCGCGGGCGACTTCAACGGATGGTCCGGTGAGTCGCTCGTCATGAAGCCCGCGGGCAACGGTTGGTGGAGCGCACGAACGCTCCTCGGCAGCGGCGAGTACCGCTTCCGATACGTGGCCGATGGTCGGTGGTTCACCGATTACGCGTCCAACGGAGTCGAGTTTGCAAAACTTGGTTTGAACAGTTTGCTCATCGTTCCAAAACAGGAACGGGTTAATGTGAGCGACAAGGGCGAAAGCGGCAGCAAGGGTAAGGACAGGAGTGAGGCGCACGACCGCTGCCCGCAACGAGACAATGCGAAGTCCGCTGTAGTGTGACGCACAGCTTCGGAGGGATGCTTCCGCACACGCACCGGCTTCGCGACAAGCCTCTTTTCCTCCTCCGCCAGGCCGCACGGCACCTCTCGCCGTGCGGCCTTTTTTTGCGCGCGTGTCGTGCCACCGTAGACTGCTGTGCATGGGTGAGATCACGCGCGCAAACTCCGGGAAGCGACTGGCGATGACGATCCTGCTGCTCGGCGTGCTCGCTGCGGCGGCGGGGTTGTTCTTCCGTGAGTTCACGCCGCGCACGGGCGTCCCGACGACGCGACCGGTTTACGACGTACCGGTCACGCCAACCACGGTGCCATCGCCGTGAGATCGCTCTCCGCGGTAGCGAATCAGGAATCTCGTGGTGAAGACGCGTTGTACGAATCCGGCTTGATTCGCGCGCTCTGATCCCTTCTCCCGGTACTCCGGGAGAGGGGGCATGAGGGCGCACTGCGAGAATCAGTGGCGCGCGGCGATGCGCTGCTCGATGGCGTCGATCAGTGCAGCCTCGTCCTCGGCGCGTTGGAAGTGAATTCGCATTTCGACGCGCAGGATCGGGGGAGTCATTGCGGGAGCTGCTTCGATCGGGGCGAGCTTCACCCAATCCTTCTCCGTCGTCAGCAGGAACTCTGCACCAGCCGACGAAGCGTCGCGCGCGAGTTGCGCGACGTCGGCCTCGATGTAGGCGTGATGGTCCGGAAACCAGCGGCTGCCGACGGGGACGCCGCCCGCGCGTGTCAGCTGCGCGTGGAAGCTGTCCGGGCTGCCGATGCCGGAGAACGAGAAGAAACGCCGGCCGCGCAGCCGGCTCATCGGTTCGACGGCGCCTCCGGGGTGTCGCAGCCCCGTCAACGCGTGCTCCGTGCGAAAGACCGGTGCGGTGGCGTGGAGGGATCGGATTTTCGCTTCGATCGTCTCAAGCCGCGATGTGTCGACGGCGTCCGCCCGCGTGATCAGCACGGCGTCGGCGCGACGCAGCCCGCGCAACGGCTCGCGCAAGAGCCCGCGCGGAAACACGCGGCCGAAGCCGAAGGGCTCGGCGGCGTTGATCAGCACGAGGTTGAAGTCGCGCGCCACCTTGCGGTGCTGGAACGCATCGTCGAGCAGGAAGACGTTCGTGCGCGGTTGAAGCTGGAGCGCCGTCGCAGCGCCCGCCCGGCGATCCGGGTCAGCGACGACGGCGACGGCGGGACCGTCGCGGTTGAGCTGCGATTGAAGGAGTTGCTGCTCGTCGCTGTGCGCTGCACCGCCCACGCGGTAGCCGCGCAGGAGGATGGCGGGATGTTTGCCGCGGGCGATCAGTTGCTCGGCCATCCATCGCACGACCGGCGTCTTGCCCGTCCCGCCGGTCGTGAGGTTGCCGACGCTGATCGTCGGTTTCGGCAGGGCGTACGTCGCGAAGACGCCGGCGTCATACAAACGATTCCGCGCCATCATCGCCCCGGCGTACAACGGTTCGGCGACGGCGAGCGCCCCGCGGAGCAACGCGGGACCTGCGCCGCGGGCTTCGCCGCTCATCACGCGCAGGCCGAATCGCTCCAGGGAGGGGTTCATGAACGGCGGGATTCTAATCGCAACGCGGGGTCGTTGTCCGGATCGAAGACGATCGGCGCGCGCGGCACGCGCGCGAGGTCGAACCGGCCGATCAGTTCCGCGATGTTCACCTCGCCGGGCAAGTCGTCGATTCCGCACCACGACGCCAGTCGTGAAACGACTCGGCCCGCCGGCACGTCTGCGTTTCGATAAGTCGCCAGCCGCGAATCGCCGTGCCGCTTCGCGAGCCGCCGGCCATCGGGGCCGACGACCAGCGGGAGGTGGTAATAACTGGGGATGCGATCGGCGAGGCCCAGCGCGCGGTAGAGCAGCATCTGCCGCGGCGTCGAGTCGAGCAGGTCGTCGCCGCGAACGACGTCGGTCACGCCCATGGCCGCATCGTCCACGACGACGGCGAGCTGGTATGCCGGCGTGTCGTCGCTCTTGCTGATGACGAAGTCGCCGAGCTGCCGTGCGACGTCGAACGTCTGATGCCCCGCGAAGCCGTCATCGAACGCGATGACTTCATCGCCCACGCGGAACCGCACGGCGAACGGCGTTCCCTCCTTCAGCTCGTAGAGCACATTGCGGCAGGTGCCGGGATAGACCGTTGCGCCGTCGGACGAGTGCGGTGCGCTCGCCGCGCTCTCGATGTCCTTGCGGGAGCACACGCAGATGAACGTGTCATCGGACTCCATGAGTCGTCCGACAGCCTCGTCGTATTGGGCAAGTCGCGCCGACTGGTAGACCGGCCCCTCATCCCAATCGATCCCCAGCCATCGCAGGTCGTCGATCGCCTGCTGGTCCGCGCCGCGCTTGATGCGCGGGCCGTCGAGGTCTTCGATGCGGAGGATGATCCGCCATCCGTTCTGGCGCGCGAGCAGCCAGTTGACGAGGAAAGTTCGCGCGTTGCCCAGGTGCAGCGCGCCGGTGGGAGACGGGGCGAGGCGGGTGATTCTGACTTGCACGATCGATCTTAGCGCGCGGCGGGCGCGCTGGTTGCGCCAGCGCCCGCGGCGTCGACGGCGAGGCTGTCTATGATCTCGCGGAGCAGCGACTTGTCCGTTTCATACTGATCGGCGGTCAATCCGATAAAGTTCAGCTCGTACGTTTCATAGTCCGCGCCGCGCGGCACGAACGCGGTGATCGTCCAACTGAACGGCGGCGAGGCTTTCGTGCCGTCTTCCTCGCTCAGCAGGGGGCTCGGCATTTTGCCGACTCGCTGGCGCTCCAAAACCTTGACGCCGCCGGCCCGCGCCGGCTCGCGCAGCTCCACCATCTTCATCGAATCGGGGTTCTGCTTCATCTCGCCCTTCGCGCCGTTGACCAGCGCGTCGAGCTTGGCGGACGAGATGACCATGCGATTGGCGAGCTGGATCGAGGCCTGCCCGGCGGGGGTGGGACCTTCGAGCAGGACGACGTTCGTCCCCTCCACGGCGTTCACGCCCCAGCCGGCGGGCGCCTGCACCGTGAGCGGCAGCACGCCCAGCGAAATGGCGTTGCGCGGCCCCGCCAGCAGCTCCTGCG
>JBAUGM010000859.1:0-8162 GCA_049679725.1 Tepidisphaeraceae bacterium | reverse complement strand
CGCTTCACGACCCTTGCGCAAGCTCGTAGCCGCGCGGCGGAAGCCCCGCGGTTTGCGCGGTCCATCGATAAGGATGCCCCTGGGCGCGCCGCGCGGACCGCCGATCGCGCGGCAGGCGCATGATGTTCTCGTCCGCTTCCGGTAAGATTCTCACGCCTCACCGCGGGACACTTGCATGAACGTCATCGTGACCGGCTCGTCCGGCCAGATCGGAACCAACCTCTCCCTCGCCCTGCTCGCGCGCGGCGATCGCGTCATCGGCATCGACAAGCGCAAGAACGCGTGGACGGACAAGATCACCACGGTGACGGCCGACCTCGTCGGCATGGCGCGGGGCACCGTTCAGATGGAGCTCCCGCCCGCGCCCCCGCCGGACGCGATCGTTCACCTGGCGGCGTGGGCGAAGGTGTTCCAGCTCGTGCGCGAGCCGGAGAAGGCGCTGGAGAACGTGGAGATGACGTTCGCCGCGCTGGAGCTGGCCCGGCGATACAAGTGCCCCATCATCTTCGGCTCCAGCCGCGAGGTGTACGGCGACATCCATCGCCACGTCACCGACGAGGCCGCCGCCGATTTCGTCATCGCCGAGAGCCCGTACAGCGCGAGCAAGATCGCCGGCGAAGCTTTTTTCTACAGCTACGCCAAGTGCTACGCCCTGCCGCACCTGGTCTTTCGGTTCAGCAACGTGTACGGGCGGTACGACAACGACCTGGAGCGGATGGAGCGCGTGACGCCGCTGTTTGTGAGGAAGATCGCAGTAGGGGAACCGATCACGGTGTTCGGGCGGAACAAGATGCTCGACTTCACGTACATCGATGACTGCATCTCGGGTCTACTCACAGGCATCGACCGGCTGACGAGCCGGAGGGTCGTCAACCAGACGATCAACCTCGCCTACGGCCAGGGTCAGACGCTCCACGACCTGGTCAGCCTCATCGAGATGGCGGTGGGCAGGCAGGCGGTGGCGACGTACGAGGCGAGCCAGACGGGCGAGGTGACGCGATACGTCGCGGACATCAGCAAGGCGAAGTCGCTGCTGGATTATCAGCCCCAGACCCCGCTGACGGCGGGGATCGGAAAATATGTGAAGTGGTGCCGATCGACCGGTTGGCTCAAGGAGTGACCCCACCAGTGAGCCGCGTCAATGACGATCCTGCGGACCACGCCAGCCGGCTACCGAAAAATCAAGATGACCCCTTTATCTGCCCTGAAAGAGCCGCGGCGGAACCTAAAGGCAAAGCACAGCGCGCGTTATGCTTAAACGAATGGCATTCGTGGATGTCACCTTTTTCGCGCTCAGCACGGTAAAGGCTTGCGTCTTCTGACCCCCTTTTCGCTTGACGCCCTTTTCGCTTCCCCTTTTCGCTTGACCCCCTATTCGCTGACCCTTTTCGCTTGACCCCCTTTTCGCTGCCCCCCTTTTCGCCTGTGACCCCCTTTTCGCCACCCCCTTTTCGCCCGCCGGACCTCCCGACGCCTTTTCCGGATCGCCTTTATGGCGTCACCTGCCATCGCGCATGCTTATCACGAATGTTGAATGTTGCGCTGATAGGCGGTGGGACCGCCGATCCACCTCCTTGGACGGAAGTAGGCGTTGATACGATACCGAGCGTGCCGTCCGGATTGAACGAGACGGTGACGGAACGACACGCGCGGCCGATCGATCCTTCGCCACCGTCCACATCTCGGAAGGGGTCGCCGACTTCTTCCCATTCACCGGTCTTGCCGCGACGAACGACTGTCGCCCACGCAAAATCCATGTCGTTGTACGTGATGACAGCAATGTCACGGTTAGGGCTAAGCGACACGTCTACGAACTCCGGACGCGACGGCCGCGCCAGGAGTGACCAAGGTATCGACATGTGACACAGGGTCTCGTCCGCACCCGCACGCGCGGTGGACAGCATGACGTTATATTGCAGAACCACCTGCTCGCCGAATAGTTCCAAGGCCTTCGGATGTTGGCTTGGAGTAATCTCCGCACACAGCACCGTGATCTTGCGTCCGGTCCGTAGACTCTTCTCGTACACTAACTCGGGCAGCGCCCTTCTCGTTGAAGGTGATGTCGAAGGAACAACGAACGCGCGCGTGGCGGGCGAACTCTGAGCACCACCCTGTCCGATCACTTGCAACGCCACTGTCAAAAGAGCCGAGAAACATGGCATGAGCTAACCTCCGCTTGCATTTGATCAAGGTGAGAACTTCGTTTCGCGCGGATCGTTAGGTCCGACCTTGTGAGGAACTATTCGCGGTTCCCCGTTGGGGCCATCATACGCGGTTTGCCCGGTCTTCGGATTGAAGACACTGAAGACCCAGCCTTCCAGCGATGCGTTCTCCCATTTTCTCTCTGCCTCCGCTCGGGTCGCTCCCTCGTATGGATCTCCACCGTACGAAGGATCGTAAATCGACGTGACGACATTCTCATAACCCGCTCCTGCGAAGGTAACGATGACATGCGGTCCGGGATTTCCTATCACGTTTCCGGCGGGCGTGAACGACGTATCAAGGAAAATTCTTGACGGATCCTGCGTGCCTTGGCCTGCATTGGCGTCCTTCATTATTCCGGACAATTGAAGCTGCCACCCGGCGGGAACGTTGCCCGGGGGACCCATCATCGGGTCGACGACGTCGCGATCCGCCTTGATGACCGAGGCTCGCGCCCCGGTGATGCCCTGTGCCTTTAGCACGCGGACCAGAAAATCTGCCCACGCCCCGCAAGAGCCGTGCCCGAATCGCAACATCTTAGCGGTGTCGCGAACGTCGTTTCGTCGGACTACGTTTGCATCACCCCAAAAAGTAAGGACGGTCTTATCGTCAGCCGTCTTGACTTCTCGATCCTTGAATTCCGCCCAAATCGCATCGATAAGTTGCTTGTTTGTGGCGGCTGACCCGGCGGCGGGAGAGAATCGCTTTCCTCTGGTGCCCGCGTTCGATCCTAGTTTCAGCACCGTCTCGTACTCGTTCGGTGCCTCCCCGCCCGTCACGTACACGCGGTTCACCGTCGTGCCGTACGCCTTGTTGACCGTCTGGGCGTTGTTGCCCATTTGGGTGATCGTCCACTCGATCTGCAGGTCGCCGAAGTCGATCGTATCGGGGAGCGCCCGGTCGGCGACGACCACTGCGGTCATCTTATCGCCGATCACGACGGCCGCAGCGCCGTTCTCAGTTTCGAATGTAATCTCCCCTTCGCCGAGGCCGGTGCCGACGCCCTTGATGAAGTAGTCGCCGACGGGTAACGCCCGGTCCGCCTTGAACTCGGCGAAGACCGTCAGTTTCCGCTCCGGCGTGCCGGCCGTGTTTCGCATGACGCTCACCGGCGCTTCGCTGTCCGTTGCCGCCGTCGTGAGGGGCTTCCCGTCGTTATCGATCCACTGTGAAGCATTGTAGAGGTCGCCGGAGTCCTTCTTGACCCCCTGCGTGTTCATGAAGCGGATGTCCGCGGACTTGATCGTGTAATCCCTCGCGTCGTCAACCAAGGCCAGTTGCGCCGCGGCGCCGACCAGGTAGGTGGCCGCGCCCTTGATATACGCGACCATCGTCTCCGGCCCCTCCGCGATGGCGTCGAGGTACGGCATGACGTCGAACGTGATCTCCGTCTGGTTGGGCTGGAACGTGACCTTGTGCTGGAACGTGATGAAGTCGTAGGGCGCCTGCGCCGTGCCGGCGGGGCGGTGCATGTCCACCTCGAGCGGTTGCAGCAGGTCGCCGCCGCTGCGCGTGATCTTGAAGCGGCCGTAGCGCTCGTTGTCGAAGCCGGCTTCCGCCGCATCCTTCACGCCCGAGATGGATACGGTCGGCAGGACGGGTACGCGCACGAGCCGCCACGTCACGCCGCCGGAGTAGTTTCCGGTTTCGTAGTCGTGCAGCCGCGTGCCGATGATGCCGCCGGCGTGATAGAAGACGCCCGTGGACGCGCCGGCGCTGGCGGCCTCGACTTGCCAGACGTGCTCGAAGTGCCCGTTCGTACCCGGGGCGCCGGTTTCAACCTGCTGCGGGTTGCCGTCTTCGTCGAGCGTCTGATAGACCACGCCGAAATAGAATTGGCCGCCGTAGTTGACGGTCCAATCGTCCAGGAAGGTGTCGGCGGTATAGTCGAGCGCGCCCTCGACGTACTCGACGCGGTAGAAGCCCGACGACAGGCCGGTGCCGTTGCCGAACGGCACGACGTCTTCCGTGGAGCCGTCGTTCTCGCGCTCGGTCGTCCACGGCGTGGTGTCGGTGGTCGTGACAACGGCCGTCACCGAGTCCGGCGATTGCTGTCCGCCCTTCAGGGTCGAAACGCGGAACTCGTGGTCGGTGCCGGGCTCAAGTCCACCGACGGTGTAGCCGGTCGCGTTCGGCGCCACGTCGGCGACGTGCGTGAACGTCGTGCCGTGGTCGATGGACTTCTCGATGCGGAAACCGTCCTCGCCGGGGTCGGCGGCGACCGGATCGCCCCAGAGGAGGTTTACCTCCCAATCGCTCGCTGGCGCGGCCCCGATCGTGAGCGGCGCCGGTATCCACGTGTTCGCAGAGGTCGCGCCTGATGGCGCGGACTCATCTCCCGTCGCGTCGAGGGCGGTCACCCAGTAGTAGTATGTGCGCGCCGGATCGACCGTCGTGTCCGCGTACTGGCTTTGCGTCGTGACGTCGATCTGTTCCGCGTGGGCGAAGTCCGCGGTGGTGGCGCGGTAGACGGCGTAACCAGTGACGGGAGGCGTCGAGGGGTTGTCGCTCCAATTCAGGTCGACGCGCCGCGCGGTTTCAGACGCCGTCGCCGTCAGACTCGTCGGTCGGTCGGCACGACCGCGCTCACCGCGACGGTGTGCGTGGCCTCGGACAGCGCGAGGAAGGCGGCATCATCCATCGCCCACGCGACGATGGAGTAGCTCGCGGGTCCGTCAGCGTAGACGTGGGTGGCTTGGGTTGCCGTAGCGTCGTGGACCGTCTCCTCGCCGTCGCCCCAGTTGATCACGATCGAGCCGACGGCAGCGGTATCACCTGCGAGGCTCAAACCTACCGTATACGTCGCCTCCTCGTTGACCGTACCCGAGCCGGAAACGGTGAGCGTCACATCGGGCTGCTCCGCGCCGTCGTCGTCGAAACTGGCCCGACCCACGCACTCGCTCCGTTTGCGTTGATGGCACGAACGCGGAAGTGGTACGTCGTGGCGGGAAGCAACTCGTCGACGGTGGTGGACGTCGCGTCCACGCCCGGCGTGGCGACGGTCGCCCAGCCGCTCGTACCATCGGGAGAGATCTGCACCTCAAACCCCGTCTCATTCGTCGCCTGGTCCGTCCACGACACCTCGATTGCGTCCGTCCCTGCTTCCTCGGCCGTCAACCCGGTCGGGGCTGCGGGCGGTTGGGCGGCCTCCGGCTCGACGATCAGTTGCGGGCGGTTGACCGCGGCTTCGCGGCTGTTGAAGTTGGCGCGCGTCGCGCCGTTCGTGGATTTCAGCAGCAGGCTGATCGTGCTCCGGCCGGCGGCGCGCTCGGCTTGGGCGTGGGCGGTGAGGTCGAACTCGTACCACTGCGCCGTCTCGCCCGTGACGATCGTCGTCGCGAGCGCCGTGCCTGTCGGGACCGGCTTGTTCGACCAGTTGATCGTCGATTCGGACCATGTCGTGTTCGCCACGGCGAACGCGCCGATCGTGGTGGACGTCGGGTCGGTCAGGCTGCCGTAGACACGCAGGGTGGCGCCGGCGATCTCGCCCGTGCCGATGTCAAACTTCAAATATGACTCACGATCGAAGCTGTTGCTCGCGTTGGCGTCGTCCTTGATCTCCATCGCGGTGTACGTGCCGAACTCGTCGTTGGCGTACGTTCCGCCGCGCACGTAACCGTCGGCGAGCGGTTCGTTCGCGGTCGTGCCCGGGTTGAGCGACTCGATGCGCAGATGGTCGCCGTTGGCGCTGGCCTCCTTGCTGTTGAATATGACCAGCGCTGTGCTCGAACCCTCGGCCTTGAGCATGAAGCTGACGGCGGTCTTGCCCAGTGCCTTCTGCTGCTCGACGTAGCCGCCGACGTCGAACTCGTACCACTCGGCGGTCTCGACGCCGTAGTTGTCGATCACCTGTTGGGCGAGGATCGTGGAACCGTCGTGGGCGGGCTGCGTGTGTCCCAGGTGATCGTGTCCTCGTCCCACGCCAGGTCGGCGACGGGATGCACGCTGATGGTGACGCTCGGGGCGACGGTGTCGGCCAGGTATCCGTGCAACCGGAGCTTGCCTCCGTCGAGTTCCGTGCCGATCTGGTCGAGGCTGAACTTGAAAAACGCCCGGCGGGTGCGGTCGGGCGTCGAGGTCTTGGTGACCAGCTCGATGCTGTCGCCGAAGTTGTCGCCGGCGTAGATGCCGGAGCGGACGTAGGTGTCGTCGGTGGGGGTGAGGTCCGTGGTGTCGAAGAGTTTGCGAGTTTCCAACGCCTCGCAGACCGCGCGGGCAAGACGGCTATCACGAACAGGCGAGAGACGGAGTGACGACGATCGCGCGAACGCACGGAGCGCGGGAACAGCTTCACAGAACCTCCGATCAGTTGATGACGCCCGAGGGGAACAACGGGAAGAAACGGCTCTTTTCCGACTTCAAGGTGCCCCGGCCCTCCAGGGCGGCGACGGGCGGGAGAGTGTCGGCAGAGGCGCGAAAGTCAACCGGAATCGCGAACTCCTCGATTCTTCGGGAGGGCACAACGGCCCCCACGCCCAGCGCCCCCGTCCATCATTCCACAATACCCCTTGCCAAAAAGTCGTTGCAAGTGGCATGATCGCGCACCTTCACGCCTGCGCGGCTGGCGCAGGTTATGCCGACCGATCGCGCGCCGCGCGTGCGGCGCAGGCGGGCTGTGCGGGTAAACGAAACACGGATGACCCGGTAAGGCACTGTTATCGGGACGTGACGGTGGCGCGGATTTCTGTTCCCACGCCGTCGTTTTCGGGTAGATTGTCCCGTCCCCGCGGATTGTGCGCGTGTGTCGCGTGCCCCGCCCGCGCTTCCCGCGCGTGACGTAATTTATCAGGAGATTGACACCGATGGCAGAAGCCAACACCCCCGCCGCCGCACCCCACAAGCCCAAGCCCAAGGCGATTCAGCCGGGCCGTCCGATTCTGGCCCCCAACGACCAGGACACCGGCGCGACGGAAAACGCCCTGCTCCTCGGCATCGACCTGGGCACCAGCCGCAGCTCCATCGTCTCGATCAACGGCGCCCGCAAGACCGTCGAGAGCTACGTCGGTTACCCCAAGGACCCCGTCAGCCGCAAGATGCTCAAGGCCGACAAGATCTACGGCAAGGCGGCGCTCGACAACCGCCTGGCCCTGAATCTCTACCGCCCGCTCGAGCACGGCGTGATCAAGTACCACGGCGGCACGGGCGACAAGGCCGAGCAGGAGCAGAAGAACCTCAAGGCCGCCCAGGACCTCATGCAGCACCTGGTCGACCTCGCCCACCCGGGCCGCGGCGACGTGCTCTACGGCGTGGTCGGCGTCCCCTCCCGCGCCAGCAACACGAACAAGACCGCCATGCTCGAGGCCGCACGCAACGTGCTCGACTCGGTCATGGTCGTCTCCGAACCGTTCACCGTCGCCTATGGCATGGAGCGCATGAGCGACATCCTCGTCGTCGACATCGGCGCCGGCACGACCGACCTGTGCCGCATGCACGGCACGGTCCCGACCGAGGAAGACGAGGTCAGCTACCCGATCGCCGGCGACGCCGTCGATCTCAAGCTCATGGAGCTCATCGAGAAGAAGTATCCCAAGGCGCAGATCACGCAGAACATGTGCAAGACGTTCAAGGAGAACTACGGCTTTGTCAGCGACGCGCGCGACAAGATCGAGGTGTCGATGCCCGTCGACGGCAAGCCCACGCCGCACGACATCACGCAGGAGATGAAGCAGGCCTGCGAGATCCTGATCAACCCGATCGTCGAGGGCATCCAGAAGCTCGTCTCCAGCTTCAACCCGGAATTCCAGGAGAAGCTGCGTCACAACGTGCTCCTCTCCGGCGGCGGCGGCCTGATGCGCGGGCTGAACAAGCGCATCGAGGAAGCCATGCAGGCGATCGGCGGCGGCAAGGTCACGATCGTCGAGGAGCCGCTGTATGCCGGCGCCAATGGCGCCCTGCAGCTCGCCCTCGACATGCCCGGCGAGTACTGGCAGCAGTTGCGGTAGTCGTGAGCTGAGCGAAGT
>JBAUGM010000858.1:0-5154 GCA_049679725.1 Tepidisphaeraceae bacterium | reverse complement strand
AGAAAACCCGCCGCAAGCGGCGGCGCTTCACGGGGCGGCATCGGGCGCAGTCGGACGTTCATCCTCCACCCCCGCTCTTGCCGATGAGCAAGGTGCGATGAGTTGGATCCTCCTGGGTGGCGCGGTGGTTTGCGGCTGGGCGATGCTCCGCACGATGGGCAGCGAGCGCGAACGCCGCGTGATGGAACAGCGCCACGCCGCCACGCCCCAGCCCCCCGCCGCCGCCCCACCGGCGCCGGTGACCAAGTCGTCCGCTCCAAAACGTCCCTCGCGCAAAGCGGCCTGAACGTTGACAGTATTTCCGCGGCCGGGCTACACTCGCCAAGCGAGACATCGCGAACCATTCATCAAGCGTCGCCCTTTCACACGAGGTGGTCGTGGAGAAGCGGAATCTTCCCTCTTTCACATGGATGTACGCGGTCGTCCTGCTCCTGGTCGCCCTCCCCACCTTCATCGCCGGCGTTTACCTGGCGGCCTTCCGCACGCCCGCGTCGTTCGCGATGCTGGCCGCGGGGTGCGCGAGCATCGTCGCGGTGCTCATCAGTTGGGCGCTGGGCCGGTCGCTCGACGCGACGCGTGATGCGAACCTGAAGAGCTTCGACGAGGCCATGACGCCGCTCAACGAGCGGATGCAGCAGATTTCGGTCGTCATGAACCAGATCAGTGAGCAACAGCTCCTGAGCGACCGCGCGAAGGCGGTGGCGTACCGCGATAAGGACCGCGATGCGCTCCGCCGGGCGATTCACGAGGAAATCGCCAAGCACGACTGGGAAGCCGCGATGGTGCTGGCGAACGAGATCGAGACGCAGTTCGGCTACAAGCAGGAGGCCGAGCGGTTTCGGTTGGAGATCAACCAGCGCTGGCAGGAAGCGCAGCGGCGCGAGATCAGCGAGGCCGTCGCCGGCATCGACCGCCTCACGCGCGGCGAGCAATGGCCGCAGGCGCTGGCGGAAGCCGAGCGGCTCGCGAAGATCTTCCCCAACGACCAGCAGGTCAAAAATCTCCCCACCGAAATCGAAGGCCGTCGCCAGGCGCACAAGCGCCAGCTGCTCTCGAGCTGGAACGAGTCGCTCGCGCGCAAGGACGTGGACGGCAGCATCGAAATTCTCAAGCAGCTCGACTCGTACCTGAGCCCCGCCGAGGCCGAGCAGATGCAGGAGCCGGTCCGCAACGTGTTCAAGGAGAAGCTGAACAACCTGCGGACGCAGTTCTCGCTGGCCGTGCAGGACCACAAGTGGGCGGAGGCGATTCGCCTTGGCGACATCATCGCGCGCGACTTCCCGAACACGAAGATCGCCCAGGAAGTCCGCGAGAAGATGGACGCGCTACGGCAGCGCGCGGATCGGCAGGAAGCGGTGAGCGCATAAGGATGAAGGCGGAAGGATGAAGGATGAAGCCGAGGATTCCGCCCTTCGTCATCCTTCATCCTTCCGCCCTCATCCTTATTCCGTCACCGTCATCGGCGCCGGCCCCGCCGGCAGCGTCGCATCAATCCTGCTCGCCCGTCGCGGCTGGCGCGTCACGCTCATCGAGCAGCACCGCTTTCCTCGCGATAAGGTCTGCGGCGAATGCTTGAGCGCCCTTGGCATCGAAGTGCTGACGCGCGCGCGCCTAGGCAATGAAATCGCCGCCCTGCGACCGACACCGCTCCGCCGCTCGATCTTCATTGCGCCGGGGGGACAGTCGGTTTCGTTCGACCTCCCCGCCGAGATGTGGGGCATCACCCGCGACGTGCTGGACGAGCGGCTGCTTGCCGCCGCGCGGGACGCCGGCGCGACGGTGCTCCAACTGCACCGCTGCGAGCACGTCGAGGGTGGCGTCTGCCCGACCGTCCGCGCCCGCGACCTGCGGACGAACGAGATCGTCCAGTTTTCGCCGCACTACGTGATCGTCGCCGACGGCAAGGCTGCGTTCGGCGCGGTCCGGCCCCGGACTACGGGGGACTTCGGCCTTAAAGCGCACTTCACCGACGTGGACGCGCCCGCCGACGCGATCGTCCTCGCCGGCGCGGACGGGCACTACGTCGGCCTGGCGCCGGTCGGCAGGGGTACGTGGAACGCCGCGCTGAGCGTGCCACAGCGGCGCCTCCGCGCGTGCGACGGTGACGGGGATCGCGTCCTCGACGCGATGAAGGACGAGAACGAGTCGCTGGCCAGCATGCTTCGCGACGCGAAGCGATCGGGCGACTGGCTCGCCGCCCCCCTGCCGCGGTTCGGGGTCGCGAAGCATTGGCCCCGCCGCGTCATCCCCATCGGCAACGCCGCCGCGGCACTGGAGCCGATTGGAGGGGAAGGGATGGGTCTGGCGATGCGGAGTGCGGAGCTGACGGCGGGTGCGCTGGACGACGCCGCGCAGCGCGGCGCGGAACCGGACGTCGACGCGCTGCGGCGAGCCTACAACGCGTTGTGGAAGATGCGTGCGCGCGCATGCCGCGCGACCGCGTGGGCGATCTCATCGCCGACGATGGCGGATCTCGCCGTACAGGCCGCGTCGTCAAGCGAGACGATCGCACGTATGGGGATGAAGGTCGTTGGCAAATAGAAGTCGCTCGCGCGCAATTGTCATCCTAAATAGGCGGCCATGATTCTCGAACGTCTGGATCCGCAAGATGTCATCCTGAGGTACTCCGAAGGATCTAGCTTCGAACGGAAGGACCTCACCGATCTGTGGCTAGATCCTTCGGAGTACCTCAGGATGACCATTGCGACGGACGTTCGAGAATCGTGCGCTTCTATTTTAGAGGTGTTCAGATCTTCGCCAGCAGCCGCTCGCGCGCGGCGAGGAACTCCTGCTCGGTGAGGATGCCCGCTTCACGCAGCGAGTGCAGCTTCTTCATCTCCGGGTGTTCGGCGGTGAGCGGTTTCTGTTTGTGCGCGGGCGCGCTGACGGATTGCTGCATCTTCGCCTTGCCGTCGCCGCTGGGTTTCTTCGGCAGAACGGGCTGGGGCCTGGCCTGTTGCTGTTGTGGCCTGGGCGGCGGCGCTTTACCGGGTTGCGGCGCGGGTTCGCCGCGCTGTTCGCGATCGTAGGCCTGGCGCATGAGGTTCTTCAGCACCATCAGCAGTGGCTCGGCTTCCATGAAACTCGCGGGCATGCGGAGGTAGACGGTCTTCGCGTCGATGACGCGCAGGCTGCCCGGCGCGCCGGCGAGGGCCGCCTGCGCGCGGGCGGCGTCGCGGACGGTCAGCACGACGTCCGGGTCCTTGCGGATGATGCTCTCGACGCCGAACAGGCCGGAGAGCAAGCGCAGCTCCGTCATCGCGAAGAGCAGCACCGCCTGCCGTGGCGCGTCGCCGAAGGCGTCCTTCAGGTCCTGCTCGAGCATCATGAGCATCTCGATGCTCGTGCAGCGCGTGAGCCGCCGGTACACGTCCATGCGCTGGCGGTCGCCGGGGATGTACTGCTTCGGAATGAACGCGCTGATGCCGATGTCGACGTGCGCCTCCGGCTGCGTCGGCCGGGGTTCGTTCTTCATCTGGCGGACGGCTTCCTCAAGCAGTTGGCAATACATCTCGTACCCGACGGCCGAGATATGGCCCGACTGCTCGGGACCCAGGATGTTGCCCGCGCCGCGGATCTCCAGGTCGCGCATCGCGATCTTGAACCCCGCGCCCAGGTGCGAGTACTCCTCGATCGCCTTGAGCCGCTTCGACGCAACGGGGGTGACGGGTCGATCGGGTGGAAGAAGCAGGTAGCAGTACGCCCGGTGCTTATATCGCCCGACGCGACCGCGGAGTTGGTGCAGTTCGCTCAGGCCGAACCGGTCGGCGTTGTTGATGATGATCGTGTTCGAGTTGGGGATATCCAACCCCGATTCGATGATCGTCGTGCAGACGAGGATGTCGGCCTCGTGGCGAATGAACTTCAGCATCGCGTCTTCCATCTCGCCCTCGGCCATTTGGCCGTGGCCGATCAGGATCCGCGCATCGGGTACGAGCTGCTGAACCTCGTCGGCCATCTCCTGGATGTTGTGCACGCGGTTGTGGACGAAGTAGACCTGCCCCTCACGGTTCAGCTCGCGCAGGATCGCGAGCTTCACGCGGTTGCGATCGAAGGGCATCACCTCCGTGACGATGCTGCGCCGGTCCTGCGGCGCGGTCGTGAGCGACGAGATGTCGCGTAACCCCACCATGCCCATGTGCAGCGTGCGCGGGATCGGCGTGGCCGACATCGTCAGCACGTCGACCGTCTTGCGCATCTGCTTGAGCCGCTCCTTGTGCGTCACGCCGAAGCGCTGCTCCTCGTCGATCACGACGAGGCCCAGGTCCGCGAACTTGATGTCCTTGCTGATGAGCCGGTGCGTGCCGATGAGAATGTCGATCTCGCCGGCGGCGAGCTTCTTGACCGTGTCTTTCTGCTCCTTGTGCGACCGGAACCGGCTGATCGAGTCGATCTGGAACGGATAGTTGACCATCCGCTCCTTGAACGAGCGATAATGCTGCTCGGCGAGCACCGTCGTCGGCACGAGCACGGCCACCTGCTTGCCATACTCGACCGCCTTGAACGCGGCGCGCATGGCGAGCTCGGTCTTGCCGTAGCCCACGTCGCCGCAGAGAAGGCGGTCCATCGGGCGGACCTTCTGCATGTCCTGCTTGATCTCCTCGGCCGAGGTGACCTGGTCTTCGGTGGGTTCGTACGGGAACTCCGCTTCGAACTCGCGCTGCCACTCGGTGTCGGGAGGATACGCCTGACCCGTCTCCGCCTGTCGCGCCGCCTGCACTTCGAGCAGCTCGGCCGCCATGTCCATGACGGCTTCGGAAACCTTCGCCTTCTGCCTTTCCCATGCCCCGCTGCCGAGGCGCGAGAGCTGCGGATGGCCCTGGAAACCGCCGACGTACTTCTGGATCAGGTTGATGCGCGCCGCGGGGACGTGCAGCGTCGCGTTCTCGGCGAAGCGCAGCGTGAGGTACTCCTCGCTGTGCCCGTCCTTGGCGATCGTCTGCATGCCCGTGAACTTCGCGATGCCGTGCGCGACGTGGACGACGTAGTCCCCCGCCTTGAGGTCGAGGAACGAATCGACCGGGCGAGAAGCGATGACTTTCTTCACGCGGCGGCGCTGCTCGTAGCGGTGGAAGAGCTCGTGATGGCCGAGAAGAGCGAGTGGACGCGACGACTCTGTAAAGCCGCCGATGGTATCGGCGGTAGTCGCGGAGG